>SYEN01000028.1 GCA_005800795.1 Burkholderiales bacterium
AAGGTAGGTTGGGGGCGCAGTGTCTCAAGTGGCACTGTGTTATGGGTTCCCGCCTACTCGGGAACGACAGGGTTGGTGGCGTACGTCTGGGCTAGAGAGCGCTTAGTTGTTATCCACCCGTGCGCCGGAATCCTTCACCGCCTTGGCCCACTTCACCATCTCCGTGCGTATCCACACGGCGAATTGTTCCGGGGTGTTGGTGGTGACTTCGGCGCCAAAGTCGATCAGCCGTTCCACTTGTTCGCACGTGTTCATGGCACGCGAGACGCGCGTGTTTACACGTTGAACGAAATCTTTTGGCAAACCCGCCGGCCCGACCAGACCATTAATGGTAGCGGCTTCCACGGTGGGGAAACCGGCCTCGGCAAACGTCAGGGCTTCGGGCATGGCTCGCGAACGTTTGGCGCCAGTGTGCGCCAGCGCACGCAGCCGGCCGGCTGCGACGTGCGGTTTCGCAGTGCCCTGCACAATGAACAACATGGTGATCTGGCCGCCGAGCACATCACCAATCGCCTGCCCGCCACCCTTGTAAGGGATGTGCACAATGTCGATTCCGGCAGCGCTGCGCAGTTGTTCGCCCGCAAGATGAATCGCCGAGCCGTTGCCGGCCGAGCCGTATACCAGCTTGCCCGGCTGCGCTTTCGCCAGCCCCACCAATTCCTTGACCGACTTTACCGGCACCGACGGATGCACCACCAGCAACAACGGCGCAATCGCAATCAGCCCGATCGGCGTGAAGTCCTTCGGCGTTTCGTAAGGCACCCTGGATAACAAGCTTGGGTTGATCAGAAACGCCGCGTCGATCATACCGATGGTGTGACCGTCCGGCGTGGCACGCGCCATCAATTGAGTACCGATCGTGCTGTTGCCGCCGCCACGATTGTCAATCACCACCTGCTGGCCGAATTCCTCGGCGATATGCGGGCCGGCAATGCGCGACAACGTATCGGTCAGACCGCCCGGTACATACGGCACGATCAGCCGAATCGGGCGGGTAATCGGCGTCGCTGCGTTGGTGAGCGCTGGCGTTTGTGCATCCGCGGAAGGCATGCCAAGCATCAGCGGCAGCCCCATCAGCGAACAGCGGACAAGTCGATCAAGCAACGGGGGGAACGGCGTGTTTTTCATCGGGGGACTCTTTCGCCAAAATCATGGGATACCGCACTGCTGTTGGCAATGTCAAGGCCGCGCAGCGCCGGCGTACGGGCTGCATAGGGGCGGTAGGGGCTGCATACCGGTTGAATAGGTGCCTCGTAAGCGCCGCGGAAGCCCAGAGGCATAACTCACGCGCAGCGTCGAGGCCGCCCCCCGGTGGTAAACTTTCCCGCAGACGGTTCACTGGAGACTGCCATGCTGGAAATCCGCCGTATGACGCCGCAAGTTGGTGCAATCGCCGAAGGGGTTGACGTTCGCACCATGAGTGAAGAAACGTTCGACACACTGTACCGTGCGTGGCTCGATTGCAATGTGCTGGTGGTGCGGGGGCAAAGTCTTCAACTCGGCGAGTTTCTCGCCTACAGCAAGCGCTTCGGTCGCATCGACCCGCATCCGTCGAAAAACACGCGGCACCCCGATTGCCCGGAAATCACACTGCTGGGCGTGAACAAGTTCGACGCCGACGGCAAGCTCAACATGGCGATTTATGCGCGCGGCGCTTCGGGCTGGCACACCGATGGCGCGTACGACTCGGTGCCGTTCAAGGCCACGCAACTCTACGGCGTGGCGATACCGAGCCGTGGCGGCAACACACTGTTTGCCAGCATGTATGCGGCCTACGACGCGCTGCCCGAGGCATTGAAGCTGCGCATTGCCGGGCGCATGGGTGCGTATGTATACGGCGGCCGGCGCAAGGCCAATGAACTGCTCAACCCCGAAGATCGAGACAAACAACCTGCGCTACACCCGTTGGTGCGCACGCATCCTGAAACAGGGCGCAAGGGGCTGTATTTCGACCCCGGCAAGATCCTGCGCGTCGAGGGGCTTCCTGAAGAAGAAAGCCTTGCGCTAATCGAGGAAATCACCGGTTACATGGTGCAGCCGCAATCGGAGTACCACCACCAGTGGAAAAAAGGTGACATCGTGATCTGGGACAACCGCTGTTCCTATCACAAGGCTGCGGGCGATTATCCACCGGAGGAGGACCGCATCCACTGGCGCGTGTCGATCAAGGAAGCATAGGCGAATTAGCGGATTACATTGTAAGTCATTGTTTTTAAACATAATTTAACCGAACAGAGTATCCTTCGACAATCTCTCATGAAGCGAGCCACCGTTGTCGCGCTATCACTCCTCGGCTACGCCTTGCCCGCCGCCACATTCGCACAAGCGTTTCCGTCGAAAGCCATTGAGTTGGTCGTGCCGGGTGCGCCCGGCGCCGGCTCGGATGTGTTTGCGCGCGTGATTGCCGATCTGATGCGCAAGGAAAAGCTGGTCACGCAGACCATCACGATCAACAACAAGGCGGGGGGCGGCGGCGCGGTGGGCGCGGCTTATGCGGCACAAAAACGCGGCGATCCGTACGTGGTGGTGTCGTTTCCCACCGGCATGATGCTCACCGCCGCACAACGCTCCGGGCTCGACATCGGGCTGGACAAGTTTCAACCGCTGGCGCTGCTCGGCTTTGATCTGAATTGTCTGATGGTGAATGCGGATTCGCCCTACAAGAGCGTGCAGGAACTGGTGGCCGCCGCCAAGGCGCAGCCCAAATCCATCAACGTGTCGATCGGCTCGGCCGGGTCGAGCAGCCACATGTTCGTCTACAAGCTGCAAAAACTGACCGGCGCACGCTTTAACGTGGTCGTCATGAAAAGTGGCGCGGAGTCAGTGACCGCGGTGCTGGGCGGGCACGTACACTGGAGCACGGGACAATTGAGTGATGCGATACCGCACGTCGAAACCGGCAAGATGCGCATCCTCGCCGTGGCTGCGCAGCAGCGCCTGGCACCCCTGGCGGCGATTCCTACCATGAAAGAACAGGGATTCGACATGCACATCGTGGCCGGCCGCGCCTTCGCCGCGCCCGCAGGCATCCCCAGGGATGCCGTGGCCTACTTCGATGCCGTGTTCGAGAAGGTTTACAAGAGCGCAGGCTGGCAGGAGTACATGACGCGCAATCTGCTGGAGCCGGTGTTCATGAATAGCGCGAGTTACGGCCGCTATCTTGCCGCGCGCCAGCCCGAGTTCACGCAGTTTATTACCGAGATTGGGCTAGGCGGAAAATAAACATTGCACCTTACGCCTCACGCCTGACGAAGATTCAATCGATTTTCGCGCCCGACACCTTGACCACCTTCGCCCATTTGACGACTTCCGATTTGATGTAGTCAGCGTATTGTGCCGGCGTCATCGTCCACGGATCAGGGCCCTGATCGGCGAGGTATCTGGTCATCGCTGGTTCTTCTATGATTTTCACGATGGCGCCGTGCAGGCGTTCGATAATCGCGGCAGGCGTGCCGGCAGGCGCGACCAGCCCATTCCACCCGGCGGCTTCGAAACCCGCCACACCCGCTTCTGCAATGGTCGGCACATCAGGCAACGCCTTGATGCGCACGGCGGTGCTCACTCCCAGCGCACGCAACTTTCCGGAGCGCACATGCGGCACCGCCGACGGCGCTGTGGCAAAGGTCCGCGCAACTTGCCCTGACAGCAAATCCACCATCGCCGGTGGTGCTCCCTTGTACGGTACGTGCACCATGTCCACGCCAGTCATGGTCTTGAACAACTCGCCGGTCAGGTGCGGCTGGCTGCCGTTGCCCGCCGAGCTGTAATTCAACTGCCCGGGCCGCGCTTTCGCATAGGCAATGAATTCCCTCACCGACTTCACCGGCAGCGAGGGATGCACACTGAGTATTTGCGAAGTCGCCGCGACGTTGGTAATGGGCGCGAAATCACGCACCGGGTCGTACGCCAGTTTGTGATAAAGGCTGGGGTTGATCGCATGGATGGTGGATATTCCGAACAGCGTGTAGCCATCCGGCGGCGACTTGGCTGCCACTTCCGCACCTATATTCGCACCCGCGCCGGGACGATTGTCGACAATCACCGGCTGCTTCCATTGCTCGGTTAATTTCTGCCCGATGGCGCGCACGAGAATGTCGGTGGTGCCGCCGGCAGGGAACGGCACGACGACACGCAAGGCTTTTTGCGGATAGGTCTGCGCATACAAAGGCAAAGGGAACGCGAACCAAGCAGGCAAGGCTGCAATAGCCAGCGCAGCGCAAGCAAAGATTTTGGGTTTCATCGGAGCTTTCATTCGGCGGCTTTCATTTCAAGGGGCAGCGTCGGACAATGCTATCCTTCGCGCACCGCGTCACGCAAGGAAAAATCGTGATAGACACCTGGCAGCAAAAAATCGGCATCATCGTTCCCTCGTGGAACACGGTGATGGAGTATGAAACCCAACGGCTGTGTTCGCTCGGCAATACGGGTGCATCGGTGCACGCCATGCGCATTCGCCACACGGCCGACACCGAGGAAAAACTCATGGGGATGTCCACGCAGGCGCCGGCAGCCGCGCAACTGCTGGCGCATGCCAAAGTCAACGTCATCGGCTACGGCTGCACGGCCAGCGGCTTTTTGCACACGCCCGCCGAAGACCGTGCACTGGCCGAACGCATCAAGGCGGAAACCGGCATTCCGTGCGCCACTTCGTCGCGCGCCATTGTCGATGGTTTGCGCGCGCTGGGCGCGAAAAAGTTAAGTCTTGCTTCACCCTACGCACCGTGGCTCAACGAGCGGCTCAAACAATACCTTACTGCCGACGGTTTTGGGGTACTGGCAATGCAGGGACTCGCCACAGAAGCGCACTCCACCATCACGCGCGAACGTATCCTCGCGCTGGTGGACGAAGTGGTACGCCCCGAAACGCAAGCGATTTTTATCAGCTGCTCGAACTTTCGCACGCTCGACATCATCGACGGCATTGAGCAAAAGTACAACCTGCCCGTGGTCACCAGCAATGCCTCGATGATGTGGGCGATGCTGCGGCTGATGAACGACCAACGTGATGTGCCCGGCGCGGGCCGGCTGTTCTAACTGTGATGACCAACACCTACAGCAGCTGGGAGCCCGAACGCGAAATCGACATTCTGGCCGGCACGCCGCCTGGCGGCGGTCTGGATCGTACGGCACGCGCGCTGGCGGCGGCGCTGCTGTCGAATGGCGTCGCCTGCAAAGTCGTCAATGTGCCGGGCGACGGCGCACGCCGCGTGTGGGCCAGCGTGGATGCGCGCGCGGGTGATCCGCACCTGCTGTGCATCAGCTCGCCCAATCTAGCAACGGATTTTCTTACCGGGTTAGCTGCGTTCAACCACGCCAACTACACGCCACTGGCTATTCTCTACAACGAATACATTGCCTTCGTTGTACGCAGCGACAGTTCGTACCGTAGCGCGGGCGACCTGCTGAAGCGGCTGCGTACCAATGCCGCAAAAGTTACCGTGGCCCTATCGACGGCAGCGGGCAATCCGAATCACATCGCACTGGCGCAAGTGATACGCCACGCAGGCGGCGACGTGCGTGCACCGGTGATTCATGTGTTCGATTCTGCGCTGGACGCGGTGGCCGATGTGGTGGCGGGCATCGCCGATATCGCAGCGGTAACCGCTGCCAGCGCGGTGAAAGAACTCGAAGCTGGCACGTTGCGCGCGCTGGCGGTATCGGCGCCCGCGCGGCTCAGCGGCTGGTATGGGCAGACCCCTACGTGGATTGAAATCGGCACGCCATGCACGCTGGGCGCGTGGCGCGGCGCGCATGGTGCGCGCGGCCTCAGCGCGCCGCACATTGCATTCTGGGAACAGACGCTCACCAAAGCCACGCAGGCTGCATCATGGGCACCGGAACTTGAGCGTCAAAGTCTATCGCCGATGCTGGTGACCGGCGCTGCGCTTGCCACCCATCTTGAACGAGAGCAAAACGACATGGCCACGATGCTCGCTGCGCTGGGGTTTGACTGCAGGGTATGATCAACGCTTAAAACGTAGGTATCTGTTTTTATTGATTATTTTACAAGTACGTTATAATGTGTTCAGGGCCTGCGGCTGGTGTAGGCCGGTTACACTGGAAATGCTCTATGAGAACGGAAGTACATGTACACGGTTCGATATTTTTGTGTAAAGGCGTGCGCCTGAAGCAGGTCGAGCAGGCCTTGAAACCGTGGCTGGAATATCTGGATGTGGAGACACTCGCCGACGCGCACAGCCTGGAACGCGAAGAGCCAGGCATTGTGTTCGACGCGCAGGAACGCACCCTTAACATCTGCTGGACGGGCGAAGTCGGGCGCAATTTTCAGGACAAGCTCGGCACGGCCGTGCACAACATCGGGCCGCTGACCGAATACGCTTCTGAAGTCGAAGTCACGTACTACCCCGATCATGGCGACGACGAATTTTTTCAGGTGTTCGTCGGCCCCACGCCGGAAGCGATACACGAATTTCGCCGCCAGTGTGTGGTGGAAGACGCCACCAACCTGCTGTCGCGGCATCTGGGCAAGGCCGAAGTCGATCAGGTCGCCAATCTCATCAGCGACATGTTCAGCAAGATTCAGCCCGCCAAGCAGCCGACATCGGAAAACAGTGGCTCCTCAACCGTGATACCGCTGCACCCGCGCGGAAAGCACCTGCACTGAGACTTGGCCCGGGTTTCTACCGAGAAGCGCGGGCACTATCTAGCCGCATTCTTGCCCGGCGCAGACTCAAACGGCAGCTTTGACTGCCCCAGCGCAATCAGCGGCCCCAATTCATACACGTTGCGATAGCCATAGTTGTAGAGCGCGGTATACGTCGATAAATTCAGCGACGCGGTGGCCAGCTTGCGTGGGAAGGGCTCTTCGGCATTGGCGAAATTGTTGTTGCAGTAAATCAGGATGCGCGTGTTCTTGTCGGGAATCGCGCGCGCGAGGCTTTCCACTGCCATATCGGAAAACGCCAGATTGATTGCGCCCTTCACGTGCAGCTCGTCGTACTTTTGCCGGCTGCGCGCGTCGAGTACTATCGTGTCTGGTTCGCGGCTCATGCGCATAAACTCCGCTTCGCTGACCCGGCGTGAGGCACGATGCTGTGCGGCTTCGCGCGTGACCCGCAGATAGCCATCCATGTCGATGGCCGGATTGGCCAGTGGGTCGCGTGGATTGGCGTCCGCCTGCATGACTATTGGCACGCACAACAATCCAGCCAGAACTAAAACGGACAAATGATTACGCATGGCGGCATCCCCTGATTGTTGGCAGTCAAAAATTGACTGCCGCCACGCGCGCGAGTTCACTGCCTATGCACCAAAGTAACGCTTTGTTACAAATTACCGGGCTGTTGCCGGTGACATTCAATTGAAAATGAACAATGCCGATCCAGTAAGACCCCACATCAAAACCCAACCCCTGTTGTTCCCGCGTAGGCGGGAACCCAAAACACAGTGCCCTATAAAGTAGGGTTATGGATTCCCGCCTACGCGGGAATGACAGTGTTAGTAGATCCAGCTTCTGCCATCGACGCCACTACTACTTTTGGGAGCAAGATATGGGAAATCTACTGCTTCTGCAGCACTTCGGGATTCGCCACATTCGCCGGTGTCCCCGACAGATACGCGAGTATGTTGCCCACCACCGCCTCGTAGTAAAGCTCATACGTTTCCCACGTCACATAACCCAGATGCGGCGTACACACCACATTGGGCATGCTCACCAATGGGTGCTCGCGGTTCAGCGTCGGCTCGCTCTCGTAAACGTCAATCGCCGCAAAGCCGGGGCGGCCATTTCTGAGCGCTTCGACCAGCGCACCTTCGGCGATGATCGGCGCGCGACTGCTGTTGACAATGCGTGCGGTGGGCTTCATCAGCGCGAGATCAGCGCCGGTAATCAACCCGCGAGTTTCCTTGTTCAGCGGCAGGTGGATGGTGACTATATCGCTCTCCGCGAAGAAAGCTTCGCGGCTCGCCGCGACTTCAAAACCCTCCGCGCGCGCCTTGGCAGTCGAACCGTCGCGGCCCCAGCAAATCACCTTCATGCCGAAAGCCTTGCCGACTTGCGCTACACCACTGCCGATTTTGCCGTAGGCGTACACGCCCAGCGTCTTGCCACGCAGGCCCGTGCCCGCCGTGGTCTGCCAGCGGCCCGCCTGCATGTTGTTGATTTCAGTGCCCAGGTTACGCACCGAAGCAAGAATCAGCGCCCACGTGAGTTCCACCGTCGGACTGGAATTGCCACCGCCGCTGGCGCTGACAATGATGCCGCGTTCGGAGCACGCCGCCGTATCGATGTGCGGCACGTTTCGACCGGTTTGCGCCAACAGCTTCACTGACCCCGGCAATGCCTCAATCATCGGGCGTGGCAGGAACGAACGCTGTTGCGTGAGCACGATCACTTCACAGCCCGCCGCACGCTGGGCGAATTTTGCCGGGTCTTTTTCCGACGTGTTGTAGCTGACGATCTCGTGCCCCTGCAGCTTGGCCGCGGCTTTGGTCTTCTTGAACGCGTCCTGGTAGTCGTCCATCACCGCGATTTTCATTGCCTGTGTCCTTATAAATTATTCAATAAAAACATATACTTACTTACGACGGCTTAAAAGTCCGCTGCTCAACAACATCAACGAATTAACCGCGAAAACCGGCCATACGCCGAAAGCGGAGCCGATGGCGCCAAACGTCAGCGGCACAGCCATGTGCGTGAAGTGATTAATGGTTTGCCGCAAGCCCAGCGCCTCGCCCGACTGGCCCTCCGGCGCGCGGTTGTAAATCATCATCATAATAAGCGGCTGGCCGCAGCCCATGCCGAGGCCCAGCGTGAACGTGATCATCATCAACAGTGCCACGTTGGTGACCCAGGGGATGATCAGATACGTAACCGCCGCCAAGCCCAGCGCAAACGTCAGCACCTTGTGTTCGCCAAACCGTTTGACGATATCCGGCATCCACACCCGCACCACGAACGCCGCCGCTGAAAACGCTGCCATGATCATGCCGATTTTAGAGGCCGACAGACCAATCGAATGCCCGTAAATCGGCATGTAAAAATGCAGCAGATCGAGCGCCGTCATCAAAATGGCGCTCATCACCAGCACGCGGCGCAGTGGTTTGTTTTCGAGCAGACCAAAACCCGACAGCCTGATGCCCTCATCCTCGCCCCCTTTGCCGCGCGGCACCGAGCCGCGCAGATTCGCCGCGAATTTAGGCAATAGGAGCATGATCGTCACGCCCGTCAGCGGCCCGAGCGTGAGGCAAAGATAGGTCTTGGCGTGACCAAACGTGTCGATCAGCAGGCCACTGAGCAGCGGGCCGAAAAAGCCGCTGATCGACATCATCATCGCGAAGTTGCTGAAGTTGCGTGCGCGGTCTTCCTTGGGACTCATCAGCCCGATCGCGTTCTGGATCGACACATTGTAAAAAATATGCGCGGCACCGATGGCCGCGGCCGACACAAACAGTGCTGGCATTGACGGGAAAAAGCCCGGTATCGCCAGCCCCAGAGCAATGCCGGTCGAACCACAGATAATCGGCAACCGCACACCCAGCCGGTCAGTCAGCTTGCCCGCATAAAGGCCAAGGAACATGGGCAGCAGCGAATACAGCGCAACGATCACCCCCACCATAAACTGCGAAGCGCCCAGCTCCAACGCCATCAACGACACGGTGATCTTGCTGCCGCGTATGCCAAGCATGTTGATCACCACCAGCAGCATGGCGATCCAGATGGGCGGCATGAAGAGCTTCATGAACGCATCCATCCGTACGCCGGCGCACGCGCCACCGCAAGAGAAATAGATGCAAGAAGTTCGGTTGCCGGAATCATTGGAAGCTCTGATTGTAGCTCACGAAGGGGCGTACAATGCGGATCTGTTCTGTCCAAGCTGCGGCTGCCAGCGGCCTGCTTCCCATCAACCTTTCGCGACTCGCACAGATACCCGCTCCAACTTTGCCTTACGAATGAAAAACCAGCTGCCCACGCTGCGCGCGCTGCGTCACCGCAACTTTCGCCTGTTCATTTCCGGGCAGGCGTTCGCGCTGGTGGGCTTCTGGATGCAGAGCATCGCGCAGTCGTGGCTGCTCTACAAAATGACCGACTCGGCGACCCTGCTTGGCCTGCTAGGCTTCGCCAGCAGCCTGCCAATATTGCTGCTGTCGCCGTTTGCCGGCATCTGGTCCGACCGCTGCAACCTGCATCGTGTGATGTTCGCCACCCAGGTGCTCGAAATGGCACAGGCGATCACCCTTGCCGCGCTAGCGCTCACCGGCAATCTGCAGCCGTGGCATATCATCACGTTATCGATGGTGATGGGCGTGCTGATTTCGATTGAGCTGCCAGTGCGCCACGCCTATTTGCTGGAGCTCGTCGGCGATAAGGCCGATTTGCCCAACGCCATCGCAGTGACCTCGCTGATGGCCAACTGCGGGCGGCTGCTCGGCCCCGCGCTCGCCGGCCTGGTGATCGGCTGGCTCGGCGAATCGGCCTGCTTCGCCATCAACGCGGTGAGCTACAGCGCGGTCATCATCAGTTTCATGTTCATCCGCGTCACCCCCACTGTGCGCGCCGCGCAACATCAGGCCATGCTGCAAGGCATGCGCGAAGGCGTGGCCTATGTGTGGCACTCGCGGCCCATCCGCTCACTGCTGCTGCTGCTCACCACACTGGGCCTGCTCGGCACGCCCTATATCAGCCTGATGCCCGTGCTGGTACGCGAAGTGTTTCAGGGCGGCGCTCAGCAAATGGGCTTTCTAGTCGGCTCGGCAGGGCTGGGCGCGGTGGCCGGCACACTCTATCTCGCCAGCCGCGCCAGCGTGCGGGGCCTGGTACGCCTGCTCACCTGGGCCGCCTTCGCGGCGGGAGCGGCGCTTGCGCTGGTCGCCCACGTGAAAGTCGTATGGTTCGCGCTGCCGCTGCTAGCCATCACCGGCTTCGGCATTCTAGTGACCTCGGTGTCCGTCAACATGATCGTGCAAGCGATAGTCGACGACGACAAACGCGGCCGCGTGATGAGCCTTTACACCGTCAGCTTCATGGGCGTGGCGCCCTTTGGCGCGCTGGCAGCGGGGGCGTTGGCGGATAAGGTCGGCGTAGCTGCCACGCTAACGCTATCCGGCTTGTGTTGTGTGGCTGGGGCGTTGATGCTGGTGTCGCGGCATGGGGTGATACGAGGCGAACTCGGTGAAGCGTATGCCCGATTGGGCGTGAAGTAATGATCGCAGTAACCACCCGCCGAATCATCGCCTCCGCCGCGCTTTTACTATCGCTGCCGCTATCACTCATCGCGCAAGCGCAAATCGCACCCGGCACGGGCGCCGGCACGCGCACGTTTGAAGCGCCGCCCGCCACGCGCGCGCCTTCCCGTCTGGACATCGCAATTCCCGACGCCTCGGCCATGCTGCAAAAACTGGCGGGCTGGGTGACGCGCTTTCGCGTGTCGGGATCAACCGTGGTTTCCGAGACCGAACTCACTGACGTATTGAAGCCGTGGACCGGCAGGGAATTGTCCGCTACCGATTTGTCCGTCGCGCT
>SYEN01000306.1 GCA_005800795.1 Burkholderiales bacterium
GTCAGGCGCTGGAGTGCTGCCACAAAGGTTGGGGGGTGTCGGTGATCATCGGCGTCGCAGGTGCAGGGCAGGAAATCAAAACGCGGCCGTTTCAGTTGGTGACGGGCCGCGTGTGGAAGGGCACAGCGTTCGGCGGTGCGAAGGGCCGGCGCGACGTGCCGAAAATTGTGGATTGGTATATGGACGGCAAAATCAACATCGACGATTTGATCACGCATAAGCTGGCGTTGGCGGAAATCAACCTGGGCTTTGATCTGATGCACGCTGGGAAATCGATCCGCAGCGTGGTGGTATACTAAATAAAAAATCTTTTTAAATCAAATACTTATAATATGACTGCACAAGACTTTCACGCGGTAGTCGATTTCTGGTTCGGCGCGCCGGGCGGCGTCACGAATGGCAAACCGCGCGCCGAGTGGTTTAAAAAATCCGCTGACTTTGACGCGCTGATCCGTGGCTGCTTTATGCCGCTTCACGAGCAGGCTGCGAACGGTAAGCTGGCCCACTGGCGCGAAAGCCCGCTGCCGCTGCTGGCGTTCATCATTGTGTGCGATCAGTTTCCTCGCAATATGTTTCGCGATTCGCCCAGGGCGTTCGCCGCGGATGCACTGGCGCTGGATGCCGCAAGGCAGATGCGTGCGCGCGGTTGGGACACGCGGTTTAACAGCGTTGAGCGCCAGTTTTGTTATCTGCCGTTCGAGCACGCCGAAGACCTGGACGCGCAGCGCACCTGCCTCACGCTGTTTGGTGAACTAGGCAACGTGGATTTGCTGCATTGGGCGCAAAAACATTACGACATCGTAGAGCGCTTCGGGCGCTTCCCGCATCGCAATGCGGTATTGGGGCGTGCTTCGACGGTCGAGGAAATCGCGTTCCTGAAACAGCCGGGGTCAGGTTTTTAGCGGCGCGTCCGTAGCCGGCGTCAGGGCTTTGGTTTGGGCGCGGGCAAGGCTGGCATATTCTCAGGCACCATCAGCGTACCGATGCTGAAAACATCCGGGCTATCGGTGTCCACCGCAATGCGCACGCCGTGCACTTCGGTGTCACCAAACACCATCACACGCGTGACGTTGGGAATGAGTTGCCGATTTTGGCGCAGTGGCTTGTCGACAACAAAGCGGTGCCGGTCGCCGTGAATGATCAGTATGGGTTTGGCGAATTCGCGTGCGTGGCGGTGCAGCGCGTTCAGGGTATCGTTAAAGCCCGCGCGGCGGTCGTCGAAACCGTCCAGTTCCCAGCCCGGATCGGCCTGAAACGCCAGCACCACAGCTTTGGCGTTTTGCTCCCGGGCGCGTGCGAACGTTGCTGCCATCCATGCCAGATTCGCTGCGTTGCGCGCAAAGTATTCGCTCGCCGACGCGGCGTTGCGTTGCAGATTGTTGCTGCTGCCGACGATGTGCAGCGTGGCAAACAACACGCCGTCGCGGGCCCAGCGCCGGTTCTCGATATAGGCCGCGTGGTTGGCATCGGTGCCCTGATGTTCGAGCGCGAGTTTTTCGCGCCCCAGACTTTGCGCCGGTGCGGCAAAGAACAGTTCGCGAATTTTGGCAAGCCGTTCCAGCGGATCAAAGCCGCCGTTGTCCGGGCGGTGACAGTCGGTCCACTCGTTGTCGCCCGGGGTGTAAATCAGCGGCCGCTCAAAGGTGGCAAACTGGCCGGAAATCCTGACGAAGTACTCGTCGTCGCAGCGCGTGTTGCCGGGCTTGATGTCGCCCACATGAATGGTGAAAGCCGGGCGCATGCCGTTGATACGCGCAATCAGCCGTTCGACGCGCTCGAAATCGGCGGGCAGGTGATACGGCATATCGCCCAGCGCTGCGAAGCTGAATTGTGCCGCGCTGGCATACCCGGGCGCACCCAGCATTGCGCATGCAATGAATATTTTCAAGTATCTGATTTTAAACATAATTTTTAGGTCACCCAAATAACTCTACAAACGTTAAGTGACAGTCTGATGAATGCCAGAGCCACCTTGAGCGTAGCAAACCAAAGCCTATACTTGTAGACCGATAACATCCCACCACAGCAGCCATGCCCGCTCCACTCCGCTCCGAACTGCCCTATCGCGAAAACAGCGCCAGCCTGTTCGAGGCCGTCGCGGATGCGCCGTGGGCGGCGTTTCTCGACAGCGGTCGGCATCATGCGGGGCAATCGCGCTATGACATCATAGCCGCGGAGCCGTACATCCGCCTGATCACGCGTGGCAATCTCACGGAGATTCACGCTGACGGCATTGAGCTGTCACGCGAGGATCCGTTCGCCCTGTTGCGGCGGCATCTGGAAATCGACGCCTCACTCGCGGGCGAACTGCCGTTTTGCGGCGGCGCCATCGGTTACTTTGGTTATGATCTTGCTCGGCGCATCAAAGGTGCGCACCTGCCCTCGCGTGCGGCGGCGGTGGAGCGCATTCCCGACATGGCCATCGGCATTTACGATTGGGCGGTGGTGGTGGATCACCTCGAGCAAAAAAGCTGGCTCGTCGGGCAGGGGCGTGACCCGGAAACCGATATCAAATGGAACGCGCTGGTGGCGCGCTTTAGCAATCCGCTGGCGGAACGCCGGCGAGCACCGTTTCGCGTCACCAGCAATATAGTGTCCAGCCATACGCGTGAATCGTACGGGCGCGCGTTCCGCCGCATCCATCAATATATCCGCGACGGCGATTGCTATCAGGTCAATCTCGCGCAGCGTTTCTCGGCCGAGGCCACGGGCGACCCGTGGCTGGCCTACCAGGCGTTGCGCGTCATCAACCCCGCGCCGTTTTCGGCGTATTTGTCGACCCCGTACGCGCAGGTGCTGTCTTCGTCGCCGGAGCGCTTTTTGCGGGTGGACCAGGGTTTAGTGGAGACCAAGCCCATCAAGGGTACGCGCCCGCGCGCCGGCCACCCGCGGCTCGATGCAGAACTCGCCGAACAATTGCGCCTGAGTGAAAAAGATCGCGCCGAGAACGTGATGATCGTCGATTTGTTGCGCAATGATTTGTCGAAAAACTGCCTGCCGGGGTCGGTCAAAGTACCGCGCCTGTTCGAGATCGAAAGCTACGCCACTGTGCATCATCTGGTGAGCACGGTGACGGGCAGATTGAAAGCGGGGAGCGACAGTATCGAGTTGCTGCGCGGTGCATTTCCCGGCGGTTCGATCACCGGTGCGCCCAAGCTGCGGGCCATGCAAATCATTGATGAGGTCGAGCGCGCGCGGCGCGGCGTGTATTGCGGCGCCATCGGCTACATCGGCTTTGACGGTGGTATGGATACCAACATTGCCATCCGCACGCTCACTGTGTCGCACGGCTCGGTGCGCTTTTGGGCGGGCGGCGGCATTGTCGCCGACTCGCAAGCGGAAGCCGAATATCAGGAAAGTTTCGACAAAGCCAATGCCTTGCTTCGGTTGCTGCGACAGTGTTCCAAAACGGCGCGTGCAGGTGCCTGATGCGTGGCTATAGCCATAGCCATCCCCCGTCCAGCCCGTAGTAAGGCCTACGTCATTCCAGTAGTGGAAAATCCCGAAGGGCTATCGGTTGACATTTTTTGGCACTTATCATAAGGAATTCGGATGACCAATCGGTGCGGATCGTGGTCGCAAGTAGCTGTTCTTATTGGGTTACTTTTCGTTCCAATGGCGATGGTCTCCGCCGAAACACTACGCGCGGGTGGGTCTGGCTCGACATCCGCCGTAGTACGGGTCCTGGCGGATGCATTCAACAAAAAACATCCAGCTGACGAGGTGCAGGTGGTCACCGCGCTCGGCACACCGGGCGGCTTAAAGGCGCTTAAAGCCAAGGTGGTGGATGTTGCATTGGCTTCCCGCCCCATACGCGAAGATGAAATCAAGGACGGCGGTCTCACGGTTCACGAAATAGCGCGCACGCCGTTTGTAATGGCCGTGCCGTCCGGCAATGGGCTGAATGATCTGACGCTGGGCGCGCTGGTTCAATTTCTGGAAAAACCCGATGCCACGTGGCCCGACGGCACGCGCGCGCGCATGGTGCTGCGGCCGAAGGACGACGTAGATACCCTTCTCATCCAGTCGTTTTCGCCGGCGGTCGCGCAAGCGATGCAGACCGCGCTGGCGCGGCCGGGGGCCTTTGTCGCTGCCACGGACTACGACGCGATTGCGGCGATTCAGCGTTTACCTGGCGCAATCGGCGGCACCACGCTCGGACAAATCCTCGCCGACAAACGCCCGTTAAAGGCGCTGACACTTGCCGGCAAGGCAGGCACCGTTGAGGGTATCAAAAGCGGCGCATATCCCTATCTCAAGCGGCATTTTCTGGCAGTGCGCGCCGACGCCTCGCCGGTCGCACAGCGGTTTGTTGCGTTCGCGCGTTCTGCAGACGGCCAGCGCGTGCTCGAATCCGTAGGCTGCTGGACAGGGCCGTTCGATGCGCATAGGGCCGTGAAGGACTAGCCGCCAATGGCAAAAGCAGCGCCAGGCGATACCAGTACCAATAGCGATTCGATCCTGATTGGCATTACCGCGGTTTCTGCATTGATTTGCGTGGCGGTGGCCATCGCCCTGCCGGCTATTTACTACGTGTTACGCTTGGGACAGCTGGAGTCTTCGTTGCGCGTCGAAGCCATCACACGCGCACGCGCCTTTACCTTGTTGATCAATCGCGATCCCCAATTGTGGCGCTTTCAGCAGAACGAACTGCGCGAAATCATAGAAGCACGGCTGCATGACGGTCTGGACCTTAACTCCCGTATCCAACTCGACGACGGCGAGCTGGTGGCGCAATCGGGTGATCCCGTTGTCGCGTTGCCGATAAAGCAGGTGATGCCGCTGTTCGATGCGGGCGTGCGCGTGGGTGCGGTTGAAATTACCGGTTCGCGACAACCGGTAATTTGGGCGACCGTGAAAACCGGAATGCTGTCAATTTTGTTGGCAGTAGCCCTGTTTCTTTCCGTGCATACCCTGCCGCTTGCTGCGCTGCGCCGGGCGATTAAAAACCTTCGCGAGGAAACCGTGCGCGCGGATCAGGCGAGCCAGGCCAAGTCGGCATTTCTGGCGGCGATGAGTCACGAGCTGCGCACCCCCATGAACGGTGTGATCGGCATGACCGGGCTGTTGCTCGACACGCCACTGAATCCGGAGCAGCGCGAGTTCGCCGAAACCATCCGCTTGAGCGGCAATCTGCAGCTGGCGGTGATCAACGACGTGCTGGATTTTTCGAAAGTCGAATCGGGCAAGCTGGAACTGGAGGTGGAGTCCTTCGAGATTTCGCGTTGCATCGAGGAGGTTTTCAGCATCGTCGCCCCTGAGGCCTATCGCAAGGGTCTTGATCTGCTGTATCTGGTGGATAGCCAGGTGCCGCCGTGGGTGAAGGGTGACGTAACGCGGGTGCGGCAGGTGTTGGTCAATCTGGTGAACAATGGCGTCAAGTTCACCGAGCGCGGCGAAATTTTCGTCAGCGTGACACAACGCCGCGCAGTGGACGGCGAGACCGAACTTGCGTTCACGGTGCGTGATACCGGCATCGGCATTCCTCGCGAGCGCCAGCAGGTGCTGTTTCAGCCGTTTTACCAGGTGGAGTCCAGTACCACGCGCAAATACGGCGGCACCGGGTTGGGGCTGGCGATCTGCGCGCGGCTGGTGTCGCTGATGGGCGGTGGCATCAGTGTGACCAGCGAACCGGGGCAAGGCTCCGCATTTGCGTTCAGCTTGCGGCTGGCTGTCGCGCCTGCCGAGCCCGTGCGTTATGCGCTGCCCACGGATATCAATCTGGCGGGCAAGCACCTGCTGGTGGTGGACGACAACGCAACCAGCCGCATGATTCTGGATACCGTGTTGCAGCGCTGGAGCATTCGCTGCACAAGCGCCGCGTCGCCGCAGGACGCGCTCGAATTGTTGCGCAATGCCACACAGTCATTCGACGCAGTGATCACCGATTTTCACATGCCCGGCGCAGATGGCATCGAGCTCGCGCGCCAGATTCGTGCTTAACCTACCCTGGCGATCCTGCCGCTGGTGCTGTTTTCGTCCTCGGAAGTCAGTATTCCGGGCGGTTCGCAAGGGGGTGCGGACGCCCTGTTCGCGGCGCGCCTGATGAAGCCGCTGAGCTAGTCGCAATTGCTGGAAACGCTGGTGGCGGTGTTCGGCGCCCAGGCGCAACCGCAGCGCAGTATTATAAAGCGCGGTGCGGAAGCGCCTGCGGCAGGTGGTTTCAGCAGCTTGCGCCTGCTGGTGGCGGAGGACAATCAGATCAATCTGCGGCTGGTGAACCTGATGCTTGAGCGGCTCGGTTGTCGCGCCGACGTTGCAGCGAATGGATTGGAGGCTATTGCAGCTGTGCAGCGCCAGCCCTACGACGTGGTGTTGATGGATGTGCAAATGCCCGAAATAGACGGTGTCGAGGCCACGCGTGCGATTCGTGCGTTGCGCGGCCTGCCCTCGGTGACGCAACCTTACATCATTGCGGTCACCGCTAACGTCATGCGCGAAGACCAGCAGTCCTACGTTGAGGCCGGCATGAACGATTTTCTGGCCAAGCCCTACACGTCCGTGGAACTCGAAGCCGCCCTCGTGCGTGCAAGGCGATCCACTGATGCGCAAGCAGTCACGGCCTTGGCGGATTCAAGCAGGCCGGTGGCCCCAGCCTTGCTGGATGACGCACGCGCCAGAGAGATTCGCGATTTGCTGCATGATTCCGGCGATGACGTCTATCGATCCATGGTGGACAACCTCGAGGCCGATCTGACGCGGTTTACGGCGCACACCGTGATGCTGCGAGACACCAACCAGACGCCCGACGCGGAAACCATACGCGCGGCACACAGCCTTAAAGGCGCCAGCCGCAGCCTGGGGGTACGTGCATTGGGGGACGTTTTTGAGCAGCTGGAAAAATTCGCCAAGGCGGGCGATGCGGCAGAACTTGCGCGGCAGCACGAGGCCAGTCAGGCGCTGGCGGCTCAATCGTTGGCTGCGTTGCGTCAATTGGACAAGGATGCGTAGTTGGCAGGAAGGCGTTCGCGGGAAGGATTTGAACCGTGTTAAACGCCTACTAAAAATAAATAAATCAAATGCGAATCATCTGTACCTGCTCCAGCCGGGCAACCAGGCAATTTACGAACTGCGTCGCTGCTGATTTTTTGGGGAATCCGTAAGGTGAATAATTTACAGGCGCTCAGTTTGCTCGACGAGGCACGTGCAATTGAAGTTCGAGATTTGATGCGCAATGCGAGCGTGGATGCGTACCGCACCATGATCGATAACCTTGATCGTGATCTTGCAAAATACGCGCTGGTTTTGCAAACCTGTGTTGCGGGCGAGCCCATGGAAGATGTTCGCCGAATCGCGCATAGTGTCAAGGGTAGCAGCCGCGCCATGGGCGCACAGGTGCTGGGCGAAATCTTCTCCACGCTGGAGCAGCATGCCAAAGCCGGAGACATCGACGGCGCCCGGCATCTGCATGCATCGAGCCATTCCGCCATCGAGCAATCGATGGCCGCGCTGCGTCAGTTGAACGCGCGTAATTGAGCCGGATGTTTTAGGCGGCGATACTACACATCTGCCGGGCTAGCCACATCGGCCGAGCTGTGACGCGCGATGTCGCGCACAGGCTTTGCACCGCTGATGCTGCGACCGGTGGGTGTCCAGGTGCAAATCGCCGCGCCCGGCGCCCAGATGGTTTTGTAAACACCGGGCACGAAGAACTCCACGAAGGCCATTTCGGTTTCCCCCTCGCTGCGCAGATAGTGACGTTCGTGGTCGCTGTAGTAAATCAGATCGCCCGCACGTACCGGCAACGGCGATTCATTGGCCCACGCGGTGCCGCGCCCCTTCAACACATACATGAAGTGCTCCGCGCCCTCATGATGATGGTTGGACGCCATGGTGCCCGCTGGATAAATAATCATCTCGCCCTTGATTGCAGTGGTGCCAAAGAGTTTGGGCGTGGCGACGTAGATGCGCTTGCGCGCGTCGTGTTCGGAATCGAGCATCGGCTCGCGCGTCCAGTCAACCATACGGAATTGCGGCGGCGTGATGTTGAGCGCAGCATCAAAGCGCGCGGCATCGAATACCGTGGCGTAAATCAGCGTAACGCCAGCCTGCGTGGCGAGCGTGCCACTGAACCCCGGCGGTAGAAAAACTATATGCGCGTGCGTAAGCGCTTCAGCGGTGTCGCCGTGTTGCAGCGTTGCTGCACCGTCAAGAATTTGCAGCCACGCCAGGTCGCTGCGGGCAATCTCAAAGATATGCGAGCCGCCCGCGCCCACGACAAACCGGTCTAACAGCACCTTGCCGTCCCGCGTGTGCTGCGCGGTGAGCAACCGCTGACGTTTTACTTTGGCCGCGATCATTTCGGCAGCGACGGTACTTTCGTTGAAGGTGAGCGCCACGAGCGAGTCTCCTGAATGTTTGAGCCGGACGCGACTTTAGCGGCGCGATGCGGCCAGTGCAATGGTTGTGAGAAAATAGCCCGACGCGCAACAATATTACATAACTAATTGATTTATAAGGTTTTTTATTGATCCTTCCTGTTTGATATTGCTGCTTACATGGACGCTCCTACCGGTTCACCCGTCATACCGGCTATCAGCGCAACGATACGCAGTTCGCTGCCGTGCACGACCTGCCGGCCAACCACCCGGTGATCCGCACCCATCCGGTAAGCGGCCGCAAGGCGTTGTTCAACGATGAAGGTTACACCACGCGGCTTGCCGGCTGGGATCGCAAGTAAAGCAACGCGGTGTTGAACTACCTGTTTGATCAACTGCGCACACCAGGATTTCAGCTGCGGCATAAGTGGCGCAAGGGCGCTGTGGTCGTGTGGCGGTGTGGGACAATCGCTGCACGCAGCACTACACTGTGGCCGATTCCGCGTAGCGGCGGATGATGTACCGGATTTCGATGCAGGGTGCGTGGCCCGAATAGGTTAAACACCAGAGAAAAAATGAATAAAGTCAAATGGTTATATGCAGCGGCTTCGGGAATTTCAGCGCTTGTGGCAGGCGTGCTGGGGCAGGCCTTTTTTGCCAGCTCGGCCAGTGCCGCCGATGTCTATCCCTTGCGTCCGATCCGTGTGATCGTGCCGCTGCCGCCAGGCACCGCCACCGATTTCATCGCGCGTACCTTGAGCGTGCCGCTGGGCGACCAGTACAAGCAGCAGATCGTGGTCGACAACCGGCCCGGCGCAGGCGGTTTGATCGGTAGCGGACTGGGTGCGAAGGCAACGCCCGATGGCTACACCTACGTGATGGCCGCGCCGCCGCACACCATGGCGCCGCTGCTCAACGCGAATCCGCCGTATCACCCCATCAAGGATTTCACGGCCGTGGCGGGTATCGCATTGGTGCCGAACCTGCTGGTAGTGTCGCCCAATCTGCCGGCGAAATCGGTGAAGGAACTCTCGGCGTTGCTGCGAGCGAATCCCGGCAAATACAATTTTGCGTCGGTGGGCGTGGGTTCGCTGGCGCACATCGGCGGCGAAATTTTCAACCGCGCGGCGGGCGCGAAACAGGTGCATGTGCCGTTCAAGTTCCTGGGTGATGCGTTCACCGAAACCATGGCCGACCGCGTGCATTACTTTCTGTTCACTGTGCCGTCCGCCTCGGGTATTGCGCGCGAGGGCAAGCTGCGCGCGCTGGCGGTA
>SYEN01000307.1 GCA_005800795.1 Burkholderiales bacterium
AAGGACTATTCCTGCCTCAAGGGGTTTTGCCCGAGTTTCGTGACGGTACACGGCGGCAGTCTGCGCAAGGGCCGTGCCGCCGACAGCCCTGCGGTGAGCCGCAGTGCGGAGCCGCTTTTTACAGCGGTACCCGAACCGGTGTTGCCGGACTTGCGCGAGCCGTACGGCATACTGGTCGCCGGCATCGGCGGCAGCGGCGTGGTAACCATCGGCGCGATCGTCGGCATGGCCGCCCATCTCGAAGGCCGTGGATTCGGCGGTTTTGACATGGCCGGTCTGGCGCAAAAAGGCGGCGCCGTGTGGAGCCATCTGCAGATCGCGTCCCATCCGGACGATATCAAGACCGCACGCCTGGGCTCGGGCGGCGCCAGACTGCTGCTGGGTTGCGATCTGGTGGTCAGCGCCAGCCCGAAAATCATGGACACCACGCGCGAGGGCACCCGCGTGATCGCCAACACGCATCAGCAGATGACGCGCGAATTCACCCTCAATCCTAATGTGCAGTTTCCGGGACAGTCGCTGCAACGCCTCATTGCAAAGGGCGTGGGCGAGACAAATGCTGAATTCATCGATGCCACGCGCATCGCCACTGCCCTGCTGGGCGATGCCATCGCCACTAATATGTTCATGCTTGGCTACGCGTATCAACGCGGGCTGGTGCCGGTGTCGGCAGAGGCCATCAACAAGGCACTGGAACTGAACGGGACCGCGGTCAAAATGAATCAGGCCGCATTCCTGTGGGGACGGCGCGCGGCAATCGATCCCGCCGCGGTCGAGCGCCTGATCGCGCCCAGGCTCGCCACCACGGCCGCCGCCAGCCTCTCGCCATCGATCGACGAAATGCTGGCGCGTCGGGTCGAATATTTGACCGCTTATCAAAACCCGGGCTATGCGCAGAAATACCGCGGGCTGGTGGAGCAGGTGCAACAGGCGGAGAGTGTGCGGGCCAAAGGCTTTGGCGGTCTGGCTGAAGCCGTTGCGCGCTACTACTTCAAGCTGCTGGCCTATAAGGACGAATACGAAGTGGCCCGGCTCTACACTGATCCCGCGTTCAAGGAAAAATTGTCCTCGCAGTTCGAAGGCGACTACCAGTTGCATTTTCATCTGGCGCCGCCGCTGTGGGTGAAGCGCGACCCTGCAACCGGTGAGCCGCGCAAGACCGAATATGGAAGCTGGGTGATGCCGGCGTTCCGGCTGCTGGCCAAACTGCGCGGATTGCGTGGCACGGCACTGGACATGTTCGGTTATACGCAGGAAAGGCGCATGGAGCGGTGCCTGATCACCGAATACGAAGCGACCATCGGCGAAGTGATCGAAAAGCTCAACAGCGACAACCACGCACTGGCGGTGAAAATCGCTGCACTCCCGGAGGAGATACGCGGGTTCGGCCACGTCAAGGAGCGCAGCATTGTCGCCACGCGGGCGAAGCAGGACGCACTGCTGGCAACCTTGCGTGCGCCGGCGGTAGTACGCGCGGCGGCTTAGGGGGCACTATGAAACTTGGTCGCTTATGCGCGGTAATGGCCCTGGGCCTGTCCACCACCGGGCTGGCCGCTGACTATCCGGTGAAGCCGATTCGTTTTCTGGTGGGTGCGGCGCCCGGCGGCGGCACCGATTTCATGGCGCGTTTGGCGGCACAGAAGTTAAGCGACGCCTGGGGACAACCCGTCATCGTCGATAACCGTGTTGGCGCCACGGGCCTGATCGCGATGGAAATGCTGGCTAAGGCAACGCCGGACGGATATACGCTGATCGTTTTCAACGTCGGGCATATGATGTCGGCGTATGTGGCACGCAAGGTGGCGTTCGATCCGGTCAAGGACTTCGCGCCGGTCAGCCTCATGGCCGACGGGACGACCCTGCTCGGCATTCATCCCTCGATTCCCGCGCGCAGCGTGCGCGAATTCGTTGCGTATGCCAAAGCGCGGCCCGGGAAGTTGAACTACGCCTCCGGCGGGATGGGCGGGATCCAGCACCTTTCCACCGAGCTGCTCAAGCGCGAGGCGGGTATCGATCTGTTGCACGTGCCGTACAAGGGCAGCGGCCCTGGCGCGCTGGCACTGGTATCCGGACAGGTGGAGGTGTTTCTCACCAATCTGCTGGCATTGGTGCCGCTGGCGAAAAATGGCAAGGTGGCTGCGCTTGCCGTCAGTGGAAGCAAACGTGTGAGCGTGCTGGCGGATGTCCCCACCTTTGCCGAAGCGGGCTATCCCGGCGTGAATGTCAGTCTGTGGCAGGGTGTATTTGCGCCGGCCGGAACGTCCGGCGCCATAATCGGCAAGCTGAGCAGTGCATTGGCCGCTTCGGTCAAAACGCCCGAAGTCACGCGTCTGCTGGAAGCGCAGGGTGCGCAACCCGTTGGCACGACACCGGCTGAATTCGGTCGCTTCCTGCAGCTGGAGCAGGAACGCTGGCTCAGGATCGTGCGTGAAATGAAGATTACGATGAACTGAGCCAGGACGATTTAACCCCATGTACCCAACCGGAGTGTTGCCGTGCCGCTGACCCTGCTGGAGAAAATCTGGAACCGCCATGTGGTGGTGGAAGAAGCTGGCGAGCTGCTGCTGCATGTGGACCGTGCTCTGGTCCACGAAGGCGCATCACACGCCTTTGACAAGTTGGTGCAGGAAGGCCGCACTATCGCGCGGCCGAGGCAGGTGTTCGCGTTTACCGATCATTATGTGCCGACCTCCGGCCGCGAAAACGGGGTTGCGGGCATTGCGAACGCCGAAATTCGCAATATGGTGATCCAGCTTCAGGCCAATGCCGCAAAACATGGTGTTACGCTGTTTGGCATCGACGATGCGCGGCAGGGCATACTGCATATCGTGCCGCCGGAACAGGGCATCACGCAGCCGGGGCTGCTGATTTGCGGCGCGGATTCGCATACCGCCACGCACGGCGCGTTCGGCTGCCTCGCGTTCGGCATCGGCGCCTCCGACATGATGCATGTGATGGCCACGCAGACCCTGTGGCAGCGTCGCCAACAGTCCATGCGCGTCACCCTCGAGGGCGAGCCGGGTTTCGGTGTTTCGCCCAAGGACATCATTCTTGCCATCATCGCGAAAATCGGTGTCGACGGCGGCACCGGCCACATCATCGAATACGCGGGCAGCACCTTTCGCAACATGAGCATGGAAGGGCGCATGACGGTATGCAATATGTCGATTGAAGCCGGTGCGCGCGCCGGCATGGTCGCGCCGGATGACACGACCTACGCCTACATGCAAGGGCGGCCGTATGCGCCCAAGGGCGCGCAGTGGGATGCAGCGATGGCGATGTGGCAAGCCTTGCCCACGGATGAGGGCGCGCACTTTGACCGCGAGGTGGCAATGCAAGCGGCGGACATAGCGCCGATGGTGACCTGGGGCACCAATCCTCAACAGGGCGGGCCGGTGACCGGGCTCGTGCCCGATCCGCGCGACATCAAGGATGCCGTCACCGCGCAGGAAGTGGCTTCGGCCATCGATTATCAGGCGCTGGCACCGGGCATGGCTCTGACCGATATCCGGGTGGACAAGGTGTTTATAGGCTCGTGCACCAATGGCCGCATTGAGGATCTTCGTGCTGCCGCTGCGGTGGCAAGGCTGGGCAAGGCGGTGGTACCTGCATGGGTGGTCGCGGGCTCGCAACCGGTCAAACGCCAGGCAGAAGCGGAAGGCCTCGATACGATATTCAAGAACGCAGGGTTCGAATGGCGCGAACCGGGCTGTTCACTGTGTACCGCGATCAACGGTGATCAACTGCGGCCCGGCGAGCGCTGTGCATCGACTTCCAATCGCAATTTCAAGGGCCGGCAGGGCACCGGCGGACGTACGCACCTGGTGAGTCCGGCGATGGCGGCCGCGGCGGCGATCAGAGGGAGATTGACCGACGTGCGCGAATTACTAAAGGCTACTTGACCAACAATAACGCATAGGATCAGGGTTAAAGTCAGAAATGGGTCTTTGACGTAATCCGTGTGAATCCGTGTGAATCCGTGTTCGGCTGTTAAAAATTACCGGTCTTCGAATGAACCCCTTCACCACCATCACAGCCATCGCTGCCCCCATCGACGAACCCAATGTCGATACCAATCAACTGTGCCCGACGCGCTTTAATAAAGTGCCACGCGGCCCGGCCCATGCGCGCATTTTGTTTCATGACCGGCGCTTCAACGCCGACGGCAGCGAGAAGGAACATATTCTGAATGCGGAGCCTTTCAACCGCGCGCAAATCATTGTGGCCGACCGCAACTGGGGCAGCGGCTCATCGCGTGAAAGCGCGGTGTATGCACTGTACGAGTTCGGGATTCGTTGCGTCATCGCCCCCAGCTTTGCCGACATCCATTCCAACAACTGCTACAAGAATGGTTTGCTGCCGGTGATTCTGGGCGAGGCGCAGTGCGCGGCGCTGCGCGCGCAGTTGCGCGATAACCCGGGTGCCACCCTCAGCGTCGATCTCGCCGCGCAAACGGTGACAGATGCGCAGGGTGCAACGCATCATTTTGAAATTCATCCGGTGCGCAAAAAATGTTTACTGGAAGGGCTGGACGATATTGCGCGCACCACACAATATCGCGACGCGCTCGATGCGTTTGAAGCCGCCTATAAAAACGAACGGCCTTGGCTCCAGGCCTGATGGTTGTAAGTAGTTGTTTTTAAACAATTATTTTTTCCTGACTATGACTGATCCGACACAGGCCAAGCCATGAAGCGGACGATCGCAAATGCAATCGAGGTACGCCCGCTCGATGCGGCGTTGGGCGCCGAAGTGCGTTGTGGTGATCTGCGGCAACTAAGCGACGGGCAATTCGGCGAGATTCGACGCGCATGGCTCGATCACCTGGTGCTGATTTTTCGCGGCCAGTCGTTGAGCGGCGACGAATTGCTTGCGCTCGGTACGCGCTTTGGCAAGCTTGACGATACGCCGCGCCCGCAACCGGCCGATCAGCCCGGCCAGCACCGCCAGCAAATGGCCTTGTCCATCGTCTCCAACGTGATTGAAAACGGCAAGCCGATAGGCGCGCTGTCCAATGTCGATCTGGTCTGGCATACCGACATGTCCTATATCGAAGTGCCGCCGGACGCGAGCATTCTCCACGCGCTCGAAGTGCCCGCTGCGGGCGGCGAAACCGGTTTCTGCAATATGTACCGGGCACTCGAAACGCTGCCACCGACCCTGCGCGCCCGGCTAAACGGCGTGTCCATCAAACATGACGCCACGCATAACAGCGGCGGTTTCCTGCGCAAGGGGTTTGAGCCGCCCGCCGACGTGACGCGCTCACCCGGCCCGAGCCACCCTGCAGTGCGCACCCATCCGGAGACCGGCTGCGATACGCTGTACCTCGGGCGCCGGCCATATTCGCATGTGCAGGGATTGCCTGTAGTCGATTCCGAGGCGCTGCTCGATCAGCTGTGGTCACACGCCGCCAGGCCCGAGTTCGCGTGGTATCACGACTGGGCGGTGGGCGACGTGGTGATCTGGGATAACCGCTGCACCATGCACCGGCGCAATGCCTTCGACAACGCCGCCCGCCGCATCATGCATCGCACACAGATAAAAGGCACGCGCCCCTACGCCGATGCGCCGCAGCATCAGCAACCCTCCCATCCGCGAGGGCTGCGTTTCGGCGCAACGTTGTGACGTTCGGGTGTGGCGTTCACGCACCACAATGCGTAACAGATTTAAGGAAACACTGAATAAGTCCGCGAGAATGCTGTAAACACGAGGCGAGGCAGTACGTTGCTATTTTGGACGGCAGTTCGAAAGCGACGAGACGAAACATGAAACAAATGACACTGGCGGCAACGACGGGATTTGAAAGACACAACAGAGCCACCCGCAAGGCGGCGTTTCTGGCACGCATGGAAACGCCGGTGCCGTGGGCCGAATTCTGAGCCATGATCGAACCGCACTATCCCAAGGCGGGCAATGGCCGCCCGCCGATTGGCGTCGAACGCATGCTGCGCATGGTTCTGCTGGTAAACTGGTCCAATCTCGCCGACGAAGCCTGCGAAGTCGCCCTTTACGACATCCCCGTATTTCGCGACTTCTGCCGTATCGACCTCGGACGTGAACGGGTGCCCGACGCCACCACGCTGCTTAACTTCCGTCATCTGCTGGAAAAACATGAAATCGAGCCGGCGTTGTTCGCCAAGGTCGGAGAACTGTTGCTCAACGGCGGCCTGAAGCTCTCCGGGGGCACCATCGTGGACGCCACCATCATCGCCGCCCCGAGCTCGACCATGAACGCCAAGGGCCAGCGCGACCCCGAGATGCACCAGAC
>SYEN01000308.1 GCA_005800795.1 Burkholderiales bacterium
AGGCCGGTCATGTAGGTGCCCGCCCAGCCGATGCCCGCCAGCGCGCGCAAAAACAGCGCAGACCAAAAGCCTTCCGCGATCAGGCCAAACAGCAAGTGCGCGATGATTGTGCAGGCCACACCGAACAGGTAGACGAGGCGCGCTTCTATGCGATCGGTCAGTGTCACGAGGATCGGCACCGCGAGCAGATACGCGCCATAAAACGCCGCAGTGATCCAGCCCGCCTCGCTGTTGTTCAGCGCCCACAGCGGTGCAAGGCGGGGCAACAGCGCGGGCCAGAAAAACGCGCCCAGTTGCACCAGCACCTGAGCCGCGCAGACCGCGGCGACGAGGTGCGGACCGGTGAGTTTGGGGCGTAGAGGTGGGTTGGGCATGCTATTTATAAGTATTTGTTTTTATTGAAATTTTTAAATCATGCGTGATGCGAAAAACCTATGTTTCCCCGTCGTTCCGGCGCAGGCCGGAACCGAGGTTTTGGGCGATTCGCGTAGCGCAATTTTTGCGGCGCTACGCGCCGTTGGTAACGATCTGGATTCCAGCCTTCGCTGGAATGACGGGTGGATGTTTGTGTAGGTGGCGCGAGGTTTGTGTGGGTGACGTGACGCGCTGATGTTGGGTTACTCAACACTTCGCCGTCACCATCACCGCTTCCACGTCACCTTATCAATCTCCGCCAAATCCTCTGCAGACAGTTTCCATTCCGCCGCACGTGAATTACTTTCAAGTTGTGCGGGCGAGGTCGCGCCGGCGATGATGCTCGACACCACCGGCTGTGCGGCGAGCCAGCTCATCGCGAGTTCGAGCAGATTGTGACCACGCGCTTCGGCGAACGCGGTGAGCTTTTCCACGATGCTCCAGTTGGCGTCGCTGATCCAGCGCTCGGCCTGGCGTTTTTCACGCGTCATGCGTGCGCCGTCGGGCAACGGGGCGTTGCGGCGGTATTTGCCGGTCAACAGGCCCGCAGCGAGCGGTGTGTGCGGGATCAGGCCGAGGCCGTAATCCTGCATAACCGGTATCAACTCGCGCTCAATGCCACGTGCGAGCAGGCTGTACTGATCCTGGCAGGTGATGAAATGATTGAGATTGTGATGGCGCGCTGTCCACTGTGCGTCGACCACCTGCCACGGCGCGTACGTCGAGCAGCCGGTATAGCGCACCTTGCCCGCACGCACGAGGTCATCAAGCGTGCGCAGCGTTTCTTCGATGGGGGTTTGCGGATCGGGGCGGTGGATATAGTAAAGATCAATCCAGTCGGTTTTAAGCCGTTTGAGACTGGCATCGATGGCGGACATGATGTAGCGGCGTGAGGCGCCCTTCATGGTTCCCGCGCTGTCCATCGGCAACCCGCCCTTGCTGACCAGCACGATATCCTTGCGCTGGTCGCCGAGTATTTTGCCGAGATAGGTTTCCGAATCGCCGCAATTGCCGTAGACATCGGCGGTGTCGATCATGGTAATGCCCAGATCGAACGCCTTGTGGACGACTTGACGCGTGGCCTCGAGATCAATGCGATCGCCACCAAAATTGTTGCACCCCAAGCCCACCAGCGAGACCTTGAGACCGGATTTACCGAGATTGCGTTGTTGCATGTGCGAACCTTTGATTGAGTGAAGTGGGCGGGACGCTCGCGCTGACATCGACGCTGAAACCCGTGTCGGGCAAGGTAGCCGCCGTGTGGCGGCCCGTCAACTGGGAATATTGAGCGGTGGCGAAAAGGCCCGTATTCCTCCGGCGAGGCAACGTGCGCCGGCTTGGTTATATAAGTATCTGATTTGCATCATATTTTTTCTTGAACTCAATTTGTTGGTGCGGACGCTCCCGAAATTCTCTGCGAGTCCGCGTCACCAACCTTGACGCCCTGGAAATCGGTGTGATACAAAACGCCCGCGCGCTGGGTGAATCGTCCGGCGCGCGCTTCAAAGGGGAGTAGCGACGGCGCTGATTGCCTCAGCGCTGCGGCCGGGTCGTCAACACGGGCAGCGAACCGCAAGGTTTTATTCGCAGCCCCGGCCCCGCCGGCAATTTTGTCTGCGAGACCTTTGCCTGCACGACATATCAAAGCGTACCGGCGCACCAGACGCCGGACGGGGCAAGGTCCGTCGCGATGGTCGCGCGCATTTTCATGCGCGGCGCATGTGGCTGGCGGTGGTGGGTTCAGAGGAGCACGCATGCGGTTTCCGGTTCAGTCATTGGGGTTGGGCGTGGCGTTGTTGTCGCCAGCGCTGGCGCACGCGGTTGCGGACAGCCCCGTGGTGTTCGGCATACCGGTGGATTTCATTTTGTTTGCCTGCACTTTGCTGGGCGTGGCGGTGTTTCATCATTACACGCTGCGCGTGGCGTTGATCGGGCTCATCACTATCGTCGCCTACAAACTCGTGTTCTCCGGCTTCAAGACCGGCGCGGGGCTTGCAGGCTTCGGCGCGCACATGGCGCACGAGTGGGTGATACTCGCCAATCTGTTGGGACTCTTGCTGGGATTCGCCATCCTCTCAAAGCATTTTGAGGAAAGCCGCATCCCGGCGTGGCTGCCGAAATTCCTGCCCGATGACTGGAAGGGCGGCTTCGTGCTGCTGGTGATGATATTCGTACTGTCGGCCTTTCTCGACAATATCGCCGCAGCGATGATCGGCGGCACCATTGCCATGACGGTGTTTCGGGGCAAGGTGCATATTGGGTATCTGGCGGCGATTGTGGCGGCGTCCAACGCGGGGGGTGCGGGCAGCGTGGTTGGCGACACCACCACGACAATGATGTGGATTGACGGGGTCAGCCCGATCGCCGTGCTCGATGCCTATGTGGCCGCGTCCGTGGCGCTGGTGGTGTGCGGCATTCCCGCCGCGTTGCAACAGCACAAGCACTCGCCCATCGTCAAGGATGCCGATGCAACCGTACCCATCGACTATGCGCGTTTGGGTATTGTGGTGTTGATCCTCGCATTTGCGATCCTTGCCAACGTGATCGCCAACAGCAAGTTCGCGCATTTGAGTGACAAGTTCCCGTTTATCGGCGCCGCCGTGTGGCTGGCGATAGTGATCGCGATTCCCATCCGCAAGCCGGATTGGGGCCTGCTGCCGGAAGCGTTCAAGGGCAGCATTTTCCTGTTATCGCTGATCCTGTGCGCCTCAATGAGGCCGGTGGAAAAGCTGCCCGTGGCATCGTGGCAATCGACGTTCGGGCTGGG
>SYEN01000309.1 GCA_005800795.1 Burkholderiales bacterium
AGTAATGACCGTACTCGTGTATCACCACGAGCACGCCGAGAGCCACCAGAAACGCAGCAATCTTGAACAACAATAGACCCAAAATTTCCATGACGCTACGACCTCGCCGCCACAGCAATGGTTCCCGCGCCCGCCGCATGCACGGTGCGCGCCTGCCACGCCCACGCCCGGCCACGCGCCTCGTGGTCCAGATTCAGAACGTCGTCCAGTGTATGAGCCGCTGGCGCGAGCACAGCACTCAGCACCGATTCGATCAGGCGTGGAATATCCAGGTAGTTCAACCCTTGTTCAAGAAAACGTTCCACTGCGACTTCATTCGCCGCATTGAGTACGGTCGCGGCGCCAGCTCCCGCTCGCAGCGCGTCGAATGCCAGCGCGAGACAGGGAAACCGCGCCCAATCGGGCTTTTCAAAGCGCAACGCGCCTGCCGCTGTAAGATCCAGTGCGTTAACACCGTTGTTGATGCGCTCCGGGTACGCCAGCGCATGCGCGATGGGTGTGCGCATATCAGGATTACCCAGTTGCGCAATCACCGAACCATCGACGTAGTCCACCAAAGAATGTACGATGCTTTCAGGGTGCACCACGACCTCGATACGCTCGGGCGGTGCACTAAACAGCCAGTGCGCCTCGATCACTTCCAGCCCTGTGTTCATCATGGTGGCGGAGTCCACCGAAATTTTGCGTCCCATCACCCAGTTGGGATGCGCGCAGGCCTGCTCCGGCGTGATGCATGCGAACGCCTCCAGCGGCAGTGTGCGGAATGGCCCACCGGACGCTGTCAACAATATGCGGCGCACGCCACAGCGGTCGAGATCACCATTAAACTCGCGCGGCAACGACTGAAACACCGCGTTGTGTTCGCTATCAATGGGCAATAGCGTGGCGCCATGATGACGCACAGTGTTCATAAACAGTGCGCCAGCCGTCACCAGCGATTCCTTGTTGGCGAGCAGCACCTTCTTGCCGCTCGCCGCCGCTGCCAGCGTGGGCCGTAATCCGGCAATGCCGACAATGGCGGCCATCACCGTGTCCACCTGCGGTAGGCTGGCGACCTTTTCCAGCGCTTCCACGCCGTACAATACGCGCGTAGTCAAGCCTGCCTCGACAATGGCCTGCTCGAATGAACGAGCCGCCGGCGCATCCATCAGAACCGCGAATTCTGGTGAGAACTGTTTGCATTGCGCCAGCAGGACACCGGTACTGGCCTTTGCCGTCAATGCCACCACGCGAAAGCGGTCCGGATGGCGTGCCACAACGTCCAGCGTGTTGACGCCGATGCTGCCAGTGGAGCCGAGAATGGCCATATTTTGCATGGCAGGCATCAACTTGCTGTATGCAGCAGCAGCGCCGCAGCCGGCATACTCGCCGTCAGCGCATCGATGCGGTCGAGTACACCACCATGGCCAGGGAAAAGCACGCCGCTGTCCTTAACGCCCGCCGTTCGTTTGATCCAGGATTCGAACAAATCGCCCTCAATGCCCAGTACCGCCAGAAAAATGAAAATCGCGAAGCCTGCCGCACCCTGCAGAATACTGCTTTGCACGAGCCCAGCGGCGCTTGCCAGCCCGTAATATAGCGCCACCCCCACCAGAGCGCCGAAAACGCCTTCCCACGTCTTGCCCGGGCTGATGGTCGCGGCCAGCTTACACCGTCCCCAAAGCCGGCCGCACAGATACGCGGCACTGTCCGATATCCACACGATCGCCATCAACGCCAGCAATTGGAGCGGCCGCGTCTGCATGACCACCAGCGCCCACCACAACGGCAACAGCAGCACCAGCCCGGCGACAGTCATCACCCATGGCGAACGCACGCGCCAGCCTTTTGCCATCCACAGCGCCGCCACAATCAGCCAGAAAACCAGCGAAACGGCAAACAATGCCAAGTTCATTGCGCGCGAGTCCGCAGCCACTCCACCGCTGACGTACCATAACCCCATACCCGCAAGCGCCATCGCCCCCATGTAGATCACACGCGCGGCGCGGCGCCATCCCGCCAGCGCACCCCACTCCCATGCACCCGCCAGCATCAGAGGCATCAGGAACAACCCCCATCCGCCGTTGGGCAAATAAAAAAGCGCTGCAGCAAATAGCGGCAGCACCACCATCACCGTGAGTATGCGTGTTTTCAGCATGAGCGTTCGAGCAGCAGCCCTTCACGCAAATGCACTGCCGCCGGCGCGCGCGTGTCAGGCTCCTGCGGCACCGCGCTGCGGCGCATCGGCCTGCAATTGTTCACTGGTGCGGCCATAGCGGCGCTCGCGCTGCTGGTATGACACTATCGCGGCATCCAGAGCAGCCGCGTCGAAATCCGGCCACAGCAGGTCGGTAAAATACAGTTCGGTATACGCCAGTTGCCACAGCAAAAAATTGCTCACACGCTGCTCACCGCCGGTACGTATGAACAGGTCGGGCTCGGGCGCATCGCCCATCGAAAGGTACGGCACGAGGTCGTCTTCGCTGTAGTTGCCGATCTTTTCCGGCTGGTCGCGCTGCAACCGGTTCATCGCTTGCAGCATATCCCAGCGGCCACCGTAATTCGCCGCAATAGTTAATGTAAGTATTTGATTTAATTCAGTTTTTTCCTCAGAGGCTTTGACCAGTTGTACCAACTTTTCATCAAAGCGTGACAGATCACCAATCACCCGCAGGCGAATGTTATTGCGGTGCAGCTTGACCACTTCTTCTTCCAGCACGTGCATGAACAGCTGCATCAGGAATTTGACTTCATCCATTGGCCGCCGCCAGTTTTCACTGCTGAACGCGAACAAGGTGAGATATTCCACGCCGCGATCCGCGCAAGCACGCACTGCGCTACGTGCCGCCTCCACGCCGCGCTTATGACCGGCCACGCGCGGCAGAAAACGCTTTTTCGCCCAACGCCCGTTGCCATCCATA
>SYEN01000310.1 GCA_005800795.1 Burkholderiales bacterium
ACGGCCTCGGTGCAGATGCGTCCAACGTTGATGCCGTCAAGAAAGTCTTTGCCGCCAAGGGCAGGCCCAGCGATCATCCGTTGATTGTGCATATTGCCGACGTGGAACAATTGGCGCAGTGGGCGTGCGACATTCCGCAAGCCGCGCGCACGCTCGCCAAGAAATTCTGGCCCGGGCCACTGACACTGATTCTCAAACGCGCGGCCCATGTCAAGGATGCCGTCACTGGCGGACAGGACACCGTGGCACTGCGCGTGCCCGCGCATCCGCTCGCACAAACGTTGCTGCGAACTTTCGGCGGCGGATTGGTGGGTCCATCGGCAAACCGCTTTGGCCATGTGTCGGCGACCACCGCCGCACACGTGCGGGACGAGTTCGGTAACGCCATTGATTTTGTAATCGACGGAGGCACGTGCGAAGTCGGCATCGAATCCACCATCATAGATTTGTCGGGGGACACGCCGACACTGCTGCGCCCCGGCCAGATCACCGCAGCCGCCATCGAGGCCGCGCTCGGCGCAACACTCGCCGCGCCCAACGCGCAATCGCCGCGTGCGCCGGGCATGCTGGAAAAACATTATGCGCCGCGCACGCCGTTGATGCTGGTCGAGGCAACCTTGATCAACGAACTCGTGCGCAGTTTTGTGCGTCAGGGCCAGCGCGTGGCCGTTCTCGCGCGAGAAGCGAATCAGCCCTTGATCGAAAATCTCGCGTGGATTGCGGCACCCGCCATGCCCAAAAAATATGCGCACGATCTATACGCCAACCTGCGGCAACTGGATGCGGCAGGCTGCAATGTGATCATAGTGGAAGAACCGCCATTCGCCATCGCGTGGGCTGCGGTGCGCGACCGTCTGGCACGCGCGGCGGCGGGCGCGCAGCGGCACATCTAACGGCTACGCTGTTACGCGGTTGCGGCCGCCCTGCTTGGATTTATACAGCTTGCGGTCGGCGTCTTCCAGCAGGTCTTCCGGCTTCTGAAACGCGGACTGGATCTCGGACACGCCCAGCGACACTGTCTGCGTGAGCTTTTTGCCCTCGAACTCGAATTCATGTTCTTCCATTGCGAAGCGGATGCGCTCAGCCAGCTCCGTCCCGGTAACGGCATCTGCGCCGGGCAGCACAGCAACGAATTCCTCGCCGCCGAAGCGGGCGAGTACGTCGTTGCCGCGCATGCACGATTTGGCCACACGTGCGCATTCGTGCAGAACGTAATCGCCACAGTTATGGCCGTGCGTGTCGTTCACTGTCTTGAAGAAATCCAGATCGAAGTAGACCACCGCCAGCGCCCGGCCGTACACGCGGCATAGCCGGAATTCCGATTCCAGTGTTTCCAGCAGGTACTTTTTGTTGAATAGTTGGGTGCCTGCGTCGATGGTCGCCATGCGGTAAATATTGTCATGGAACGCGCTCTCGATATTGTCCTTCGCGAAGAACTTGAACAGCACGTTGCCAAAACGCAGGATCGCACCGTCCATGAGCGGCGTGCGCGCACTGATGTGCTCGTTCTGAATGTACGTGCCGTTGGAACTGTGCACGTCTTCGACCGCAAAAACTTCGCCACTGGAAAAAATTTTTGCGTGTTCGCGCGAGACACTGCCATCGATAAGCACGATGCCGCATTCCTGCGCGCGCCCCACCAGAATTTCCGGTGCATCCAGCTGGTAACGCCGCCCCAACGCATCGCCGCTATATTGAATCAGGCACGCGCGCACGGGCGTCGGCGTGCGCGTGACAGTCACTTTGGGAGCGCCGTCGGTGATCCGCGTCGCGATGTCGGACGCCATGCGTTTTGTGGTTCCCAAAAACTTTTGCGTAACCATGATGAGGCGCAGTTTACCGAAAGATCGCCCGGCTGGGCGGCGGATCAGTTCTTGAGACGGCTGCCCAGCGCCCTGGCAATCAGCGTCAGGCCGGCGATTTCCCCTGCTTTGGGAGCCGCCTCCCCCACCCCTGCGCCTTGTAGGCTTGCGCGCAGGTTTTTCGCAAAGGTGGCGATCAACTGTGCGGACAACGCCGAAATCATACCCACGCCACGCCCGTACTGCGCCACCTGTCCCGCCAGTTGCAGTTCACTCACCAACGCCACTCGCGTGCCGCTGTCGTGAGTTTGCAAGTTGAACCGCGTCACCGTGTTGGCGTTGCCGCGGCCCCGCGTCTCCGACCAGCTGGCGCGCACCGTGGCACTGTGCGCCACATCGTCGCGATTCTCCAGATGCAGGTTGCCGGCAAACACCATGGCGAGCGGTCCCATCTTGACCGTGACGCGTCCCCCGAAATGATCCGCGTTGATCTGCTCGATGTGGCTTGCGCCCGGAAAACACGCTGCCGTTCGCGGCACGTCCATCAGCAGCGGCCACGCAGCGGCAGGCGGCAGCGGCAGGTCAAAATGATTTTCAATTTCCATGGAGATTCTGGCGGCCGGTCAGTTACTGAACGAAGCGCTCTTGATGACATTGCTCATGCGTGCCAAATCCGCTCTGATGAAGCGCGCGAAATCCTCCGGTGAGCCGGCTACGACTTCCACACCATTGTTGGCGATAATCTTCGGATCAGCGGCTTTGACGCCCTGTTGCACATGGCTGGCCAGCAACTTGATGATTGGCATGGGCGTCTTTTTTGGTGCAAAGAGGCCTATCGCCGACTCGCTTACATAGCCCGGCAGGATGTCGGCCACCAGCGGTAACTCGCTCGCGAGTGGCGTGGGTTTGGGCGTTGTTACCGCCAGCGCACGCACCTTGCCACCTTTGACATGCGGCATGGCCGGGCCGAGCGCAGCGAACATCATTTGCACTTCGCCTGTGATAAGCCCCAGCATCGATGGCCCGGCACCCTTGTAATTAACGCGCACGATCTTCACTTGCGCCATGTATTTGAACAACTCGGCGGCAATATGCTGGCTCGAACCGCCACCCCCCGCACCATAATTGAGTGCATCGGGCCGCGCCCTGGCGAGCGCAATCAAATCCCTGGTGGATTTCACCGGCAGCGAAGGGTGCACCGCCAGAATATTGGGCGAACTGATCGCCAGTGATATCGGCGCAAGGTCTTCCAGCGGATCCCAGTTCGCTTTGGTCAGCAGCGGTTGCAGCCACACATAGGCGCCATAAAACAGCAAGGTATAGCCGTCGGGTGGCGTGTCTTTTGCCACGATTTCCACCGAGATGCTGCCGCGATTTTCTACCACTACGCGCTGGCCGATGCGCGGCGTCAACTCCTGCGCCAGCAGACGCGCGCCCCAGTCGTGGTTGCTGCCGGGAGCAGCGGTGAGGACGCGAATGATCTTGGCGGGGTATTTTTCCTGGGCCATCGCCAATGGCGACTGATACAAAACGGTCGCCAACATCCAAATGGCCATGTTTCGCAACACCCGTGCGCCGCGCGCAAGGCAGACTGTGCTGTCAGAAAGAAGGGCCAGGGACAATAAACCAACGGTGCGTGACAACATCTCCCCAAAGTGCCGCCAGGCGGTGCGGCCATGCCGAAGGAAGTCCGTTAGGACGGACTGAGCCCTCGTTTCGTCGGGATTTACGTGGGCGGGTATTGCAGTCACCAGCACTCCGGTTTGCCTTTTCTTGCGCAGCCACGCTTTGACCCGGCCTGTAACCCCACTACGTGACCACGAGTTCGGGGGAGTGGCCTTCTTTGGGTTACTTTCATTGACGAAGCAAGGAACGTGACCCGCTGAAGCGTGGGTCTCGGCGAACTTGAAGCCCGATTTTGGCGAGTTCACTGATTCAGCCCCTGTCTCTAACCGCGTCCAAACCCTGTTCCCGCCAAGCAGGGCGAGAAAACGCTTCGGCTGGATACCGCGCAAACGTCACGACCTCACCAACGCCAGTAAAGTCCCCGCATACTCGGAAGCCATATCCGGCGTGAGATGCGCCGCCTTGGCCTGAAAACGCTTGATGGTTTCCAGGACAAGCCGCGGGCGGCTGGCGAGTTTCGTCAGGAACGCATCGCTGTCGGCCGCAAACGAGCCCTGCGGCAGCACCCTGCTGGCAAGGCCCAATGTCACGGCTTCATCGGCGGTTACGGCGTCGGCCGAATAGATCAGATACGTCAGCGCCTTGGCCTGCACCTTGCCCAGCGCCGCGCACATCGCCATGGTGGGGGGAATGTCGTGTTCGATCTCAGGGAACGCAAAGCGCGCATTGGACGACGCCAGGGTGATATCACAGCCCACCGCCGTGGCGCAGCCAAAACCCAGCGCGTCGCCGTGCACCAGCGCCACCACCGGCACCGGCACATCGGCCACCGCCTGATAGACGTCGAGCACCGCGCCCATCATTTTCTGGCGCACCTCATACGGCGTCATGCCCGCCCGCGACTCGCCCCTGCCGTCACGTCCGCGGCAAAATTGCTTGCCGCGGCTTTCCAACACGACCACATGCACGTCCGGCTGGTTGCCCAGTTCACGCAGCGTTGCCGACAGTTGCAGCATCATCGCTCGTGTGAGCGCGTTGCCTTCGTCGGGACGATTTAGGTCGATACGCGCGATTTCGCCCTTGGCGCCTTGTCGCACGATGGGATATTCGTGATCGGCCATTCGAAAAATCCTTTTAAAAACAGATAGTTATGTGTTTTCTGCATTGGCTGGCCCGATGGGCGTATTCGACGCGGCACAGGGCATCATCGAGTTCATCGCCTCGCATGCTCCCCCAGCAACTCGACAATCCTCATCGGCGTAATCGGCGCCTCGCAGATTTTGACGCCGAACGGCGACAGCGCGTCTTCCACCGCGCTGATGATGGCGCCGATCGCGGAAATTGTTCCGCCTTCGCCCGCACCTTTCATCCCCAGTGGATTCAACGGTGACGGCGTTTCCAGATGCACCAGATCAACCCGCGGTACGTCGGTGGCCATCGGCAGCAGGTATTCGCCAAAGTTGGTCGTCAGGGGCTGCGCGGTGTCGTCGAACATGAGTTGCTCATACAGCGCGTTACCCACGCCGTGCGCTACGCCACCCACCACCTGCCCCTCGACCACCATCGGATTGATCACACGCCCGCAGTCGTGCGCGACGGTATAACGCAGAATTTTCACTTCGCCGGTTTCGATGTCGACTTCGACTTCGGCCACATGCGCGCCGTTGGAATAGACCGATTGATCCGGCGTGAAATGCGCCGTGTGTTCCAGTCCCGGCGTGAGGCCGCCCGCCATCGAAAAGCCGGGCATGCCGACGGCGCGGGCAGAAATTTCACGCAGCGATTTTTTCACGTCGGGCGCGCTTTTCAGGCGCACGTAACCATCGGCCAGCTCCAGATCATCTTCCAGGCATTCCATCATGCCTGCGGCGATATTTTTGGCCTTGGCCGCGACGGCCAAGGCCGCCACATGCACCGACGATCCGGCGTTGACGGCGGTACGCGCGGCGAAAGTGCCCATACCCAGCGCAGTGGTTGTGGAATCGCCGGTGACCACCTCGATGTCGTTGAAATCCACGCCAAGCTGATCAGACGCTATCTGTGCCAGCGTGGTCTTGTGCGCCTGACCCTGGGGCGTGGCGCCCGTGTAGACAACAATCTTGCCGGAAGTCGCTACTCGGACCGTGGCGCTTTCATAGGGGCCCAGGCCGGTGGCTTCCACCGCGTTGGCCATGCCGATGCCGATATAGCGGCCTTCCTTACGCGCGGCGGCCTGCCTCGTCGTGAAGCCGGTGTAATCCGATTTTTGCAGCGCGCCATTCAGGCAGGCCGGGTAGTTACCACTGTCGTAGGTCACCGGCCGGCCGTCGCGGAAAATGATGCCCACCTTGTAGGGCATCTGTTCCGGCTGAATAAAATTGCGCCGCCGCACCTCGGCGCGGTCGAGCGTTAGTTCACGCGCCACGCGATCCATCAGCCGCTCCATCACCGTGACCGCCTCGGGCCGGCCCGCGCCACGTACCGGCGTGGTCTGGATCTTGTTGGTAAAAACGGACAGCACATCGAGCTTGAAATGCGGGATCACGTACGGCCCTGGCACCGTGGTGGCGGTGATCCACGGCAGCACAATGCCCCACGGCACGTAGGCACCGGTTTCGTGGATCAATTGACCGCGCACGCCAAGAATCTTGGCGCTGGCGTCCACCGCAATTTCCATGTCCCAGTACTGATCGCGCTCCTGATGCGTGACCATGAAATTCTCGCACCGGTCCTCAATCCACTTTACCGGCCGGCCAAGCATTTTCGCAGCAACCGCAACGTCGATGTATTCCGGGTAGAACGACCCTTTGGGGCCGAGTCCTCCGCCGACATCCGGCGCAATCACCTTCATCTGGTGATCGCCGAGGTCGAACATCTCCAGCATGCTGCGCTTGATACGGTGCGGCCCCTGGCACGACACATGCAGCGTGTAAACATCGCCATGCGCCTCGTGCTGCGCCACGATGCCGCGGCATTCAATGAAGAATGCGCCGCCGCGATGGGTGTATATTTTTTCGCGGAACACATGCGCAGCGCCGGTAAACGCGCGGTCGGTGTCCCCCACCCGTACCGGAAAACGCGCCGAGATATTCGATTCTGCACCCGCGTGCGCCAGCGGCGCGCCGTCTTCCAACGCAGCGCGGCAATCGTTTACCGCGGGCAGCGGCTCATAATCAACCTCCACCAACTGCGCAGCGTCTTCCGCGATGTAGCGGCTGTCGGCGACTACGCAGGCCACCGGCTCACCTGCGTAACACACCTCGTCTTTGGCCAGCGCGTAGGGCAGATAAACCTGCCGGATTGACGGATGCGGCACCAGCAGCGGCAAGGTATGCGTGCGCACAGCCTCCGGCAAGTCGGCAAAGGTCAGCACTGCATGCACGCCGGGGACTGCGAGTGCCGCCGCCTTGTCAATGCCGTTGATGCGGGCATGCCCGTAGGGGCTGCGTACGAAGGCGGCGTGTAGCATTTCCGGCAGATGAATATCGTCGATGAAACGTCCTTCGCCACGCAGGAAGGCGGGGTCTTCCTTGCGTTTGACGGATGCGCCGAATCTGGTAAACGCTTCGGCGAGTTTCTCGTGGGTACTCATCGCGCGGCCTCACGCATCTTTTTCGCGGCGTCGAGCGCG
>SYEN01000311.1 GCA_005800795.1 Burkholderiales bacterium
TCGGCATCGTGCAGGGGGGCGTTTACGAGCCGCTGCGCGATGAATCGCTGGCCGGGCTGGTAAACATCGGTTTTGACGGTTACGCCATCGGCGGCTTGTCGGTGGGCGAAACCAAGGAAGAAATGCTGCGCATCCTGCGCCATACTGCGCCGCGACTGCCGGTGAACAAGCCACGCTACCTGATGGGCGTGGGCACGCCGGAGGACATCATCAACGCGGTGATGGCCGGCGTGGATATGTTCGATTGTGTGTTGCCCACGCGCAACGCGCGCAACGGCTGGCTATACACCAGCACGGGTGTGGTCAAGCTGCGCAACGCGCAATACCGCAATGATCTTGCGCCACTGGACGCGCAATGCGATTGTTACACCTGCACGCATTTCACCCGCGCTTACCTGCACCACCTGCAAAAAGCCAACGAAATCCTCGGCGCACGGCTTAACACCCTGCACAACCTTCACTTTTACCAGCGATTGATGCAGCGCCTGCGGGCGGCCATTGCCGAAGGCACGCTGGCGCAAACGGCTGCTGATTTAACCCGTGCTTCCGCCACGAACAATGGGCCGGAAAACTGAAAAATGGGTTAAAATACAAGGGTTTTGGACCATCGCGGCAAGCTGCGAACCGTGGCTGGACCCTAGCCTTGAATTTTGCCCCGCCGCCGCAATATAGCCACCAAATAACTTCAGCAGGTTTTCCGGGGGAGACTCTCAGCAATGTTTATCAGTCAGGCATGGGCCCAATCGGGCGGACAGCCGCAGGGTGGCGGCGTCGAAAGCATGCTTCTCATCGTCTTGATGTTCGGGGTGTTGTATTTCTTAATGATCCGCCCGCAGATGAAGCGCGCCAAGGAACACAAGGCGATGATTGAAGCGTTGCAAAAGGGCGACGAAGTCATCAGCGGTGGCGGCATCCTTGGGCGTGTGAGCAAGCTGAACGAAAATTACGTCACACTGGAAGTGGCGCAGGGCGTTGAGATGACGCTGCAACGTTCCGCCATCCAGGTGGTGCTGCCCAAGGGCACCATTAAAAACATCGCGTGAGAGATGAGGCGTCAGGCGTGAGGCTTAATCGCCTGCGAATGTCGCGCCTCGTGCTTCGCGCCCCACGTTTTACAAAAAAATGAACCGCTACCCGCTCTGGAAGTACCTCCTGATTGCCATTCTGCTGGCCATCGGGTTTTTCTACACTGTGCCGAATTTCTTCGGTGAATCACCTGCGGTGCAAGTGTCGCCGCTCAAACCCACCGCCAAAATTGATCCGGCGCTGCTGGGGCGCGTGGAACAGGCGCTATCCAAGGGCGGATTCAAATCCGAGGGCCTGATGCAGGATCAATCCGGCATCAAGGCGCGTTTTGGCGATACCGAGACGCAACTGAAGGCGAAGGAATTGTTGCAGGCGGAGTTGGGTAAGGAATACGGAGTGGCGCTCAACCTGCTCTCGCGCAGTCCGCAGTGGCTGGCATCCATCGGCGCGCTGCCGATGTATCTGGGTCTCGATTTGCGCGGCGGCGTGCATTTTCTGCTGCAAGTGGATATGAAGGCTGCGGTCGACAAGAAAATCGATACCACGGTGGGTGATATCCGCGGCACGCTACGCGACAAAAAAATTCAATACTCTGGTGTCACGCGCGAAAAAGACAGCGTGGTGGTGCGATTTCGTGACAAGGATACGCAAACCAAAGGCGTTGCTGAAATTGAAAAAGCGTTGCCCGATCTGGATTTGCGTGCACAGGATGACGCTGACTTCCGGGTGGTTGCGCGGCTAAAACTCGAAGCGGTGAATCGCACGCAGGATTCCGCCTTGCAGCAGAACATCACCACGTTGCGCAACCGTGTGAACGAGCTCGGCGTGGCTGAACCGATCATCCAGCAGCAGGGTGCTGACCGTGTGGTAGTGCAATTGCCCGGCGTGCAGGACACCGCTCGCGCCAAGGATATTCTGGGCCGCACGGCAACGCTGGAAGTTCGTATGGTTGAGGCGCACGCGAGCGATCCGGCCGGCCGGAACTATGATCCGCAGAAACTGGATCAGGCCGTCAAGGGGCAGGTGCCATTTGGCACGGAACTGCACTACGCGCAGCGCGAGGGGGGCAAGGAAGCGCTGCTATTGAGCAAACAGATTGTGATCACCGGCGAACGGTTGACCGATGCTTCGCCCGGCTTTGATTCCACCAGCAATACGCCGGTGGTGAACGTGACGGTGGACGGGCAGGGCGCACGCGTGATCCAGCAGGTCACACGCGAAGGTGTCAAGCGCCGCATGGCGATCATGCTGATCGATCGCGGCGTGCCCGAAGTGCTGACCGCGCCGGTGATTCAATCCGAATTGGGCGCAAGGTTTCAGATCAGCGGCTTCAAGACCACCACCGAAACCAAAGACTTGTCACTGCTGCTGCGCGCGGGTGCATTGGCAGCGCCCATGACCATTATCGAGGAGCGCACGGTGGGGCCGTCTCTGGGCAAGGAGAACATTGAAATCGGCTTCAAATCCATGTGGTACGGCTTTGCCGCCATTGCCGTGTTCATGATTGCCTATTACATGCTGTTCGGCGCATTCTCGGTGATTGCGCTCGGATGTAACTTATTGTTTTTAATAGCTTTATTGTCCATGTTGCAAGCCACGCTGACGCTGCCCGGCATCGCCGCCATCGCGCTGGCGCTGGGCATGGCGATTGACGCCAACGTGCTGATTAACGAGCGCGTGCGCGAAGAGTTGCGCAACGGCAACACGCCGCAGGCGGCAATCTATGCCGGCTACGACCGCGCGTGGGGCACCATTCTTGACTCCAACGTGACCACGCTGATCGCGGGTATTGCACTGTTTGCCTTTGGTTCCGGACCGGTGAAGGGCTTTGCCGTTGTGCACTGTCTGGGCATTCTCACGTCGATGTTCAGTGCCGTGATGCTATCGCGCGCGCTGGTAAACCTTTGGTACGGCTCGCGGCGCAAGCTCGATGGTGTCTCGATTGGGCAGGTATGGAAACCCCCAGAGGCAACGCCAGCCAAATCTTCTTGAACTTGCGCCTCACAATTCGCGCCTAACGCCTCACGAGAAAACATGGAATTTTTCCGCATCAAGAAAGACATCCCGTTCATGCGCCACGCGTTGATTTTCAACGTGATCTCGCTGATCACGTTCTTGATTGCGGTGGTGTCGCTGGCGACCAAGGGCCTGCATCTGGGCGTGGATTTCACCGGCGGCACGGTGATGGAAGTGACGTATGTCAAAGCCGCCGAGCTCGACAAAATTCGCGACGCCATGGCCAAGCTGGGCTTTACCGAAGCCAGCGTGCAGAATTTCGGCTCGACCAAAGATGTGCTGATTCGCTTGCCAGTAAAACCGGGGTTGACTAGTGCCAAGTTGTCGGACACCGTGACCAATTCATTGTGTGCGCTTGAAACCGGTGCGACGGGGGGAGTCGAGGCCGTCTGTCCGCAAGTCGCGCGCTCCTATTGTGAGCGTCTGGAAAAAACCGAGCCCGCCAAGCTGGCAGATTTCAGAAAGGACTGGAAAGAGTCCGCCGGTCCGGCGGTGGATTGCCTCAAGCAGCCGGATGCCAAAGCTGTTGGTCAGTTCGAGGTTAAACGTGTCGAATTCGTCGGCCCGCAAGTCGGCAAGGAATTGCTCGAAGGTGGCGCGTTGGCTTTGCTGTTTGTGTCGCTCGGTATCGTGCTTTATCTGTGGCTGCGTTTTGAGTGGAAGTTCGGCGTTTCGGCCATCATCGCCAACTTGCACGACGTGGTGATTATTCTGGGCGTCTTCTCGCTGTTTCAGTGGGAGTTTTCTCTGCCGGTGCTGGCGGCGGTGCTGGCGATCCTGGGTTACTCGGTGAACGAATCGGTGGTAGTGATGGACCGGGTGCGCGAGAATTTCCGTAACCGCAAGTTCCGTAATACACCCGTGTCGCAGGTGATCGACAACGCGATTACCGCCACCATGTCGCGTACCATTATCACGCACGCCAGCACGCAGTTGATGGTGTGCTCAATGTTGATATTTGGCGGTGAAACGCTGTATTACTTCGCGCTGGCGCTGACCATCGGCATTTGCTTCGGCATTTATTCTTCGGTGCTGGTCGGCAGCCCGTTATTGATGTGGCTGGGCCTGCGCCGCGAAGATCTTGCACGCACGGAACGCAAACCCACCACGGATGCTGTGGTTTAATCCTCGACCGCAGGCTTGACGTGGAATTTCTTACCAGCTTCATCGATATCGTTCTGCATCTGGACAAGCACTTGCAGATGCTTGTCCAGAACTACGGTACGTGGGTGTATCTGATTTTGTTCGCAATCGTTTTTTGCGAAACCGGGCTGGTGGTGACACCATTTTTGCCGGGGGATTCGCTGTTGTTTGTGGCGGGTGCGTTAGCTGCGGCGGGCGGCATGAACGTGCACCTGCTGGTGGTACTGTTGATCATTGCGGCGATTGCCGGCGATGCCGTCAACTATGCGGTGGGGCGATATCTGGGGCCGAAAGTGTTTCGCGAAGAAGGTTCGCGTTTTCTGAACCGCGCCTATCTCGAAAAAGCCCACGCCTTTTATGAGCGGCACGGCGGCAAAACCATCATCATCGCGCGTTTCATTCCGATCATCCGCACCTACGCGCCGTTCGTGGCGGGCATCGGCAGCATGCCGTATCCGCGCTTCGCAATGTTCAATGTGGTGGGTGCGGTGATCTGGGTGGTGTCGCTGGCGTATGCGGGCTTTTTCTTCGGCAACATTCCCTGGGTGAAAAGCAACCTCTCGCTGGTCATCATCACCATCATCATCCTGTCGATCTTGCCCGCGATCGCCGAAGTGCTGCGCCAGAAATACAGCAAGCCAACCGTGTGAATCTTTACCTCAGGTTGCTGTTTCTCCTCCTGCGGATCTGGCGGCTGCCGCGCCACAGCATGCTTGACGAATCACGCGCGGCCTTTCGCGTGCTGCCCAACGATTGCGACATCAACTTTCACCTGAACAACGGGCGCTACCTGTCGTTCATGGATCTCGGGCGCGTACACCTGATGGCGCAAAGTGGTTTGTTGCCCGTAATATTGAAGCAGGGGTGGATGCCGGTGCTCACAGCCGCCGAGATCAATTTCATCCGCTCGATAGCACCCCTGCAAAAATTCGATCTGGTGACGCGGCTGGTGAGTTGGGACGACAAATATTTTTATCTCGAACAGAAATTCGAGTCGCGCGGTGTGCTGTGCGCACACGCGTATGTAAAAGGACTGTTCCTGAAAAAGGGCACCAAGGTGAGCAATACCGAAGCTGTCGCGGCGGCGGGTTACACCGAGGCAGCACCGCCGATGCCGGAAGAATTGCGGCTGTGGGCCGAGTTGGGCAACGCCAAGAAACAGCGCTCAATTGAAAATTAAATTAGTTAAAACAGATACTTACGATAAAGTCTAATTCAGCGCGCCCGCCAGCTTACGGCGGTATTCGCCCACCAGCGGGTGATCGCTGCCCAGTACGCTGAACACCTGCAGCATGGTTTTACGTGCCACATCGTCCTCGAATTTACGGTCACGGCGCACGATTTTCAGCAGTTGGTCGAAAGCTTCGGTGTGCTGGTTTCGTGCAATTTTCAGGTGCGCGAGTTTCAAGCGTGATGCCAGATCAGCCGGGTTTACGGCGATTTTTTGTTCGAGTTCATCCACGTCCGCGCCGCCACCGGCATGCGATGCCAGAGATAGCCGTGCCTCGATGGTCTTCAATCGGTCGTCCATACGCGCGAGCGGTGACAGGGTGTTGATCAATTGTCGCGCTTCATCGAGTTCGTTGATGGCGATGAGAATCTCCGCGCAATCGATACGCACCGTTTCATTTTGCGGATCGAGGCGCGAGGCCTCGGCCAGCATCGCCAGCGCCTGCTTCGCATCATCCGTGGCAGCGTACTGGGCGAGCGCATCCAGCCGTTTTTCTTCAGCGGGCGAGGGAATAAGGCGTTCGAGAAACGCGCGCACCTGGGCCTCCGGCAGTGCGCCCGAAAATTCATCGACCAGCTTGCCGTTGACGAATGCTTTGACGTTGGGAATGCCCCTCACGCCGAATTGCTGCGCCAGCGGCTGGTTCTCATCGGAGTTCACTTTGGCGAGTTTGAATTTGCCGTCGTACTCGTCGGCGAGTTTCTCCAGCACGGGCTTCAGCGCACGGCACGGCCCGCACCAATCAGCCCAGAAATCCACCAGCACAGGTACTGACTTCGACCCTTCGATCACTACTTGTTCGAAATCGGCGGTGGAGA
>SYEN01000312.1 GCA_005800795.1 Burkholderiales bacterium
ACGATGGTGCGGCTCGACGGCGTGTCATGGCGCACGGCGGGCATTTCAAAAGGCAAGGCCTATGCCTCGGCCAACTTCGGTGTGCCAAGCGCCGACCTCACCGCGCGCGCAAACTCGCCGGTGATGCAGGCGTTTATGTTGTCCGTGCGTGGCGACATGGTGCCTGCGCAGGGCGCCATGCCGGTGCTTCGCAATGGTAGTGTGCTTGGCGCGATCGGCGTGAGCGGCGCAAAGTCCGACGAGGATGAGGAAATCGCGAAGGCTGGTGTGGCCGCGCTGAAGTAATCGCATTCATGACGCCGTTGTTGGAGTGGCCTTGTGGCTTGGTTCTGGCTCCCGCGGTGGCGTTCCAATGTCCGCAGACAGCCGTATTTATCGGGAGGTAAGCCATGAAACAGGAAATCGGCAAAGCGCTATTGGTGGTATTCACGGAGGCAGGCCCGCAGCAGCAGGAAAAGTCCAATGAATGGTTTACCGGACAGCACATTCCCGAACGCATGATGGTGCCCGGCTTCCTCAGCGCCCGGCGCTTCGAGTTGTGCGAGGGCAGTGGCGCCTACCGATACCTGAACATTTACGAACTGGAAGATGAATCGGTGTTGCACGGCGAGGGCTATGCGAAGTCCGTGGCTACCTGCACACCCCCGGATTACCAGCCCACTCACAAGAGCACCCGTCTGGTGTATCGGCAGGTGTTTCCGGAAACGGGGGCTTTTGAGGATAAGACCGGCCCCACGACTGGCCAGTGAGTCTTACACCGGCAACGGCGGTTCCGTGCCACCTGCTGGCGCGCCGACTTCGTACGTGTTCATGTTGTAAGCCAGCACCGCGTAACACGCGATGAGGTTGGTCAGCGTCAACGTACCGCGCTGGCCAAAGCTGCTGCTGGCTTTGTCGAACGTGGCTTTGCAGACTTTGCGATTGCGCAGCAATTCACCAGTGAAATCCACCGCTGTCTGTTCCGCCGCAGTCAAACCGCTGAGCGGTTTCTTGTCGCGGATATTGTCGATGATATCGCCGCGCACACCGTTCTTGCGCGCGGCGGCGGCGTGTGCATGCCAGATGTAGACGCAATCCATTTCGCGCGCGACGCTGATCATCACCAGCTCCTGCACGTTTTGCGGCAGGCTCGCTTCATCGCGCAGATAGCGCCGTAGCGAATCGACTTTTTCCGCCACCACCGGCATGTGCAGCAGGGTCGAATACGGGCCAACATCGGGGAACACGCCACGCGTGCCGAGAAAACTTTCGGCGTACGGCTTCTCAGCGTCGGAAAAACGGGTGTCGAGCGAGACCAGCGGGATGCGTGCCATGGGTTCTCCAAAAGGGCGGGTAAAAATGGGTTCGGGTTTCGTTGCGTGCGTGGGTAGTCTAAATCACGGCAGACGCCTATGATTTGGCGCAGCGGCAAGACGCGACGGCGCCAAACGCATGGCGAACGCACACAGCCTGCTATGAGCACTCATCAAGCACTCATCAATCATGAATAAAATACTCAATAAAAACAAATACTTATGTAACCCGTGCGCATGTGCAGCAGCAGTCTCGCGCGTGGGGGGCGCGGGTCACATAACTGCCGGCGTGACCTTGTTGCTGGCCAGCGCCGCGTGCTTCGCGCAAACCTGGCCCGCCAAACCCCTGCGCATGATATTGCCGGTGGGCGCCGGTTCTGCAAGCGACACCATTGCGCGTGTGGTGGCGCGCGGGCTGTCGGATCGGTTGGGACAGCAGATTGTCATGGATAACCAACCGGGTGCCGGCGGCAATATCGGCATGCCGCTGGCGGCGCGTGCAGCGCCTGACGGCTACACGTTGCTGCTGGTGTCGTCGGCGCAGACGATTTCGCCGCACATCTACAGCAAACTTTCGTATGATCTCCTGCGCGATTTCGCACCGGTGTCGCGCATTGCCGACGGGCTTTACATGCTGGCGATACATCCGTCGGTGCCCGCGCATACACTGAAGGAACTGATCGCATTGGCCCGTGCGCGGCGCGGCGAACTCATTTTCGGCTCGGCGGGTGTCGGCACCGGCACCCATCTCACCGGCGAGCTGTTCAAGGCGATGACGAAGATCGACCTGCTGCACGTGCCCTACCGCGGTGCGGGCCCGGCGATCACCGATCTCGTCGGCGGACAAATTTCGATGCTGTTCATGGGCCTGCCATCGGGGATGCCGCAGAGGCAGTCAGGCAAGGTGCGCGCGCTCGCGGTAACCTCGGCACAACGCTCCAATGCCGTGCGCGACTTGCCGACACTCGCCGAATCGGGACTGGCGGGCTTTGAATCGACCACCTGGCAGGGGTTTGCCGTGCCCGCGGCCACGCCACGCGAGATCATCACGCGGCTAAACACCGAAATCGCGCGCGTATTGCAAACCGCAGAAATCCGCGAACGCTTCGCCGCTCTCGGCGTAGAGCCCCTTGACAGCACGCCTGCCCAATTCGGCGCTTACCTTCAGTCGGAAATCGACAAGTGGGGCAAAGTGGTACGCGCCACAGGGCTGGCGAAACAGTGAACGGAGAACTGCGGCCAACACACGGTCGGCGGAACCGCTGGTAGCGCTATAACCTCAATCCATCGTACCTCGCTACACATTCTGAGCAACCCCACCGCAAATCGCTCGCAGGGCGCATCGGGCATTCCGGTCGTGGGTGAAAACGGCTGACCGACCTAGAGGCCAACCCCTGGTACGGGCTGCTTACGGCTACCAGCACACCGCACGACATCATTACGCGCCTGAATAGCGAAGTCGCCAGCGCGCCGCAAGAACCGGACGCGCACACGGCTGTATCCCATCAGCGCTGAGCCAATGAGTAACACGCCCGAGGAATTCGGCATGTTTATTCAGAATGACATGGCTAAATGGGCCAAGTTGTTAAGGGTAGAGGGGATACGGCTGGAGCAGGTGTGGTGCGGGCACTTGTGAAATGCAGGCAGGAATTTCTTTCTTTGTTCCCTGCCCAGCTAAGCTGTATTAGCGCGCGACATGCGCAGCTTCTGCGCTTGCCCCTCTCGTGCCCGTGAAATCGCACAAAAGGTTAGAAAAATTGGTGCGAATATCCCTCAAATTAGTTCTTTTGGACTATTGCCAGGCCAAATCGAACCCTTTTTGCTTGAACTGGAGTTGGCTTCCTGTCTGATGGCTGACTCGGTAAAAAAGAGAGTTTCAACGCATATACCCAAAAAAGCGGCAGAAAGTGTGGCGCCTTGCTCATGGCTGCAAAATTATTGCCAGTCGCGAGCAGGCAGACGCTACGCGGGGCCGCAAGAAGCCTAAAACCGACTGAGGACATTTATGAAAGTTTTTCGCACCCTAACAGCTATTGCTCTGGCTATTCCGCTGCTGGCTCAAGCCCAGTTCTTCCGCGCTGACACCGCTACTACCGGTAGTCAGTTCAGTGCTCTGTACGAAGTCAACAACGCGATCGATGGTTCTGGCCTCCCCCCGGGTTTTGGGCCAAGCAGCCTGCATGCCGCTTACGCTCCAAGCAACCATTGGACTACTCTCGCTGGCGCAATTGCCAACAATACTGCTTGGGCTGAATTTAGCTTCAACACTGCTAAGACCTTAGACACTTTCTATCTTTGGAACCACCAGTCCAATGGCGGCATCTCCGCGAATCTTCACTACGCCGTTACCCAGTTCGACCTGATTTTCAAGGATGGCAGCAACAACACCATTGGTTCGGTACTAGATGTTGCCGCGGTGGGTGGCCCCGGCCAGAGTGCAGCGCAAACTTTCACTTTTGCGCAGATGAGTGGCGTTCGCACGGTACGCTTCGTGATCGACAAGAACAGCGCGCCGGCCAATATCACTGGCTTGCGCTACACCGGTGTCGCCGAAGTTGGGTTTGGTTTAAGCGTAACACCGGTTCCCGAGCCCAGCACTTGGGCGCTGTTGAGGGCCGGGCTGGCGCTGGTTGCGGGCATTGCGCGCCGCCGTCGCAGTGCCTGATTTCCGTTACGAGGCTTGTAACAATAGCCGCTTCGGAATCACCCCATAAACCATCTTCACGTGGTTGACTACCTCGCCAATACGAAAATCCACGGCGAGGCTGGTCAACGCATAGGCGTCGGCTGTGCTTAAACACACGTGTGCTTGCAGGAACGCAACACTTTCCACAATGGCAAGGTGAGCGGCTTCGTTCAGGTCCGTGTCCATCGCCATGACGTAGTGGCAGTCGCGATCCTCGGCGTGTGGCCATTTCAGGGTACGGCCCGCGCCGGGATGCACGATGAATTGCAGCGTGGGTGTGAGCGAAATTTCGATGGCGGTGCCGTTGACTTCGCCGTCGCCCTGCAGGCCGTGGCCGTCGCCGGTAAAAAACTGTGCGCCTTCGTTGAATACCGGCAGATATAGTGTTGAGCCGCGCGTCAGCGTTTTCAAATCCATGTTGCCGCCAAAGGCGCCGGGCGGGCGGGTGTTCG
>SYEN01000313.1 GCA_005800795.1 Burkholderiales bacterium
CGTGGATTGCTTCCGCGAAGGCCCCAACATGCTGGTAATCGACCCAGATGAGTGCATCGACTGCACCCTGTGCGTCGCCGAATGCCCGGTCGAAGCCATTTTCGCTGAAGACGACGTGCCCGATGATCAAAAGGAGTTCACCGCACTAAACGCCGAACTGGCGAAGGTGTGGAAGCCGATCATCGAGAAAAAGCCCGGCCCGCCGGATGCCGACGAGTGGGCCAAGATTAAAGAGAAAAAGCATTTGATCGAGAAGTAATCAGCCTGCATGGCGCCCGGGTTGCCCAGGGCGACGTGCGTTGCTGGCGGCGGCGCACAGTAGCAGCATGCGTAAGGTTTCCGACTTTAAGGTTGCCGTTTACCGCCCGAAAATTCCCTTCAGCACGTCGCCCACACCGCCGGGTAATCCCGGTATCAACCCACCCGCCGGTTTTTCCGCCTCTGCCGGACGTTGCTCGACCGGACGTTGTTCTGCTGCGCGCGGCGAACCACGTTGTTCGGCACGTCCCCGGCTTCCGGAGGTGCGCTCTTCACCCAGCGCAGTCATAGACTGCGATTTGGTACGCACTTGCACTGCCCATTCGGGCGTCCACGGCGTTTTGGGATTGGCCGGGCGCGGCGGATGCACGATGTGCGTTTCATGTCCGTAGGCAATGGATTGCAGCATGGCGCCGTCACTCTTGGCAAAAATCCCGGCGGGGATTTCACAGTTGGTCTGGCTCGCGGGCAACAACACGCGCTCCGCCTGCCACTTGTCCACGTTGGGATTGCTGATGTAGTCCATCAACCCCATGCCCGATTCGGGAGGTTCGGACGAACTCCAGAAGACGGCTTCGGCGCCGCCGCCGCGAGTTTCCGTCCCGCTCATCGCCACCAGCAGATAGGCACGCGCGTTGGCCACCGGTTGCCAGTTCACCCGGATGGATTCGTTTAACCGGCCCGGCGCGCTGACTTGCATGGCCGGCATGAAATCTGCCTGCTGCCCGAGTGAAAATCGCATGTTCGCGGGCACGCCGTCACCGGTCAGCGCATGTTCGCCCGCCAGCGACGCCGTGCGCGCCACGCGCGAATTCTGCCGGTCATTGGGCCAGATCGCATGCCCCGGCTCTGCGCGCGCACCCCGGTCGCGCACGCTGCGTCCCTGCATGAAGTTGTTGTAATCCGCCTGACCGAGCTTCGAAAAATCCATCACACGCGGCTGGCCCGCGCGCACCTGACTGCCGCACCCCCAGTAAAACAGCAACCGGCCCGTGGGCCGCTCGGGATAACTCGACTCTTCTCGGCCCGTGAGCGACTCGCGCGGCGGCGTCACCAGTTGCAACGGTGCCGCACCGACCGTAGCGCCGGCAGGAATCTGATGCGTGGCTTCGGTACCGCCGGGCTTCTTCTGAGCGAAAAGCGCGGTATCCATCCAGCGGCCCATGTTGGGTTGCTTGGTCTGGCCAAAGTTGCCTATACCCGCGGCATGCCTGCCATCGCGGCCAGTTGCCGAGCGCGTACCCAAAATGTTGCCCATCACGCCCGCAGGCATGTCCGGCATTTCCTCCATGCCCATCATGCTGTAGGTGGCCAGATCAATCCAGTATTGCACGGGTGCGTTCGCTTGTTGCGCGAAAGTCGGGGTTGTTGCTGTCAGCACGCAGCCCGCGGCCAGCGCCGCGGCAGCTCCGACAGCGGGTCGCAATGAAATCAACATGAAGTGCTCCTGGTGACAATGAAAAACAAACCGGCGCTAAGCACGTAACCGATGACAAATGTTGCAGCGCAGGCCTGCGTTATTTTGACATAACGGCAGCCTCCGTGCCGGGCTGCAAACGCACGGTTTGGGTTAACATCTTTCAGCCGCCGTCGCGTGCGCCCCGGATCATGCCCGCCACTGTTCAATCAATCGCTGTTTCCCCGGAAGCCTTCATGGCGGGTGCCGCACGCGAAGTCATCGGGCGTCATCACACAGCCCTACCCGATCTGCGCCAGCTCGTTGTACTCATCCCCGATCTGCACGCCGCAGGTGACGTCGCGCGAGCATTGCGCCACGCGGCAGCGGTGCCCGTGTTGTTGTTGCCGCGCATCACCACGCTGCGCGCATGGGCCGGTGAAGTCATGCTGACACAACCCGTGCTCGGCGGCGCGGCGCGAGAAATGCTGCTGTATCGCGCGCTGGCCGCGCGGCACTGGTTCGAAGAACAGGACTTGTGGGCGGTCTGCGCTGAACTGGCCGCCCTGTTCGATGAATTGACGCGGCAACGCGTAACACTCGCCGCAACGCAGGCAGAATTCAGCGCACAACTGGCGAAAGTGTACCGGGCATCCGGCCGACGTGCAGGCACATCGCTCGATTTCGAGGCGCAGCTGGTCCATGACCTGTGGCGGGCGTTCAATCAGGCGGGCGGCGCACTCGACGCCGAATCCGCCTATGCCGCCCGCCTCGCGCAACTCGCCCAAGACGCCAGCACGCCGCTCTACGTACTGGCGCCGCAAGGCTGGTCGCGTGCCGAGCAGGCGTTTCTGGAACGCTACGCTGAACGTGCGCCGGTTTGGGTGTTGCAGCCAGACAGCGCTGCAGCCGATGCCCTGTCGCAAACACTGGCGGCAGCATGGCCGCACACGCTGGACACCGATCTGTCGCGCCGTGCGCGGGCTTTGCACGCCTTCCACCCCGCTAGCGTGCTGTCAGCGCGCCTGCGTATCGCCGCCGCCGCGAGTGCGGAAAACCATGCGCAACTGATCGACCATGCAGTGCGTGTGCGGCTGGCGGCGGGCAAACGCCGCATTGCTGTGGTGGTGCAGGACAGGCTTGTTGCGCGCCGCGCGCGTGCGCTGCTGGAGCGGGCGGGCGTGCTGGTGGCCGACGAAGCGGGCTGGGCCCTGTCGACCGTCAGTGCCGCCACGGTGATCGCGCGCTGGCTTGATGTGGCGGGCAGCGGCTGCCATCACAGTGATTTGTTTGATCTGCTGAAATCGCCGTTCATCTTTCACGACTGGCCGCGTGACGCCCGCGAAAGCGTGGTGCAGCGCTTTGAGCAACGCGTGCGCGCGGACAATGTAGCCGCTGGCCTGGAGAACTTCATCGCACTGGCCGAGCGCCACGATGATGCCGAAGCGCGGCAGATGCTGCTGCGGCTGCAACGCGCGGCGCGACGGCTGGAGCGGCGGCGCGCGCCCATCGCGCAGTGGCTGACGCTGCTTGACGAAAGTCTGGTTGAAACCGGCATTTGCAACACCGGCAGGGAAGGCAGCGCTTTGCAAAATGACGCCGCCGGCGAGCAATTGCTGGAACTGTTGGCACGGCTGCGCGACGAACTCGCGGGCGACAATCTGGCGGTGACCTTCGCGGACTGGCGGCGCTGGCTGGCACGCGCGCTGGAGGGCGCGGTGTTTCGTGACCGCTCGATTGATAGCCCGGTGGTGTTTACGTTTCCCGCAGCCACGCCGTTGCGTGCGTTTGACGCGGTGATCATCGCCGGTGCGGACGCGGCACACCTGCCGGGCGTGGAAACCGCAGCGCTTTTCTTCAACCAAAACGTGCGTGCTGAACTGGGCCTGCGCACGCGCGCGGACAACCTGCTCGAAATCGAAGCCAGCCTGTGCTCGCTGATCCTGAATTGCGGCGATGTGCTGGTGACATGGCAACACACCCACGACGGCGAGCAGAATCTGTTGTCACCGTTTTTCGAGCGGCTCAACGCGCTGCATGCATTGGCCTACGGCACGCTACTTGATGATCACGAACTTGTGGCACAGGCTGCGGCATCGATCGTCGAAGCGCCACGCGCCGCCGCACGGCCACCGACAACCGGGCAAGTGGCGCCGATAACCCCTAACTATCTGATATTAAACGTTATTTCTGCAAGCAGCTATAACACGTTGATGGCCTGCCCGTATCAGTTTTACGCGCGTCACCTGCTGCGGCTGGCCCAGCTCGACGACGTGCAGGAGCTGATCGACAAATCGGACTACGGCACTGCCGTGCATGCGGCCTTGACCGCGTTTCACCGGGCGCATCCGCGGGTCAGCGACTTGCCGCTGGCGCAAGCGGTTCAAGCCCTCGAAACCGCAACGGAAACCGCGTTTCGCGCCGCCATCGCCGCCAACTACCTCGCGCGCGCGTGGCTGGCGCGCTGGAAGCCGCTGATCCCGCAATACATCGAATGGCAGCGCGCTCGCGAAGCCGCGAGCTGGCACTTTGCCGCAGGCGAGTCCAGCAAGTCACTCGTCATCGTGACGCCGCAAGGCCGCACGCTGAATCTGCGCGGGCGCATCGACCGGGTAGACGCCGGCACAGATGGCGCTATAACCGTCATCGATTACAAAACCCAGCGTCAGGAAGTGTTGCGAAAAAAAGTTGCCGCGCCTAGCGAAGATGTGCAACTGCCGGTGTACGCGCTGCTGTGGGGCGGGCCCGTGGCTGCCGCGCTGTTTCTGTCGCTTGAGCGCGAGGGCATTGCGAGCATCGACGTACGCGAGGACATCAACGTGCTGGCCGAAGAAACCCGGCAACGGCTGGGCGTTCTATACGATAGCCTGCACGAGGGCGCGCCACTGCCCGCGCAGGGCGCCAGCACGGTATGCCAGTACTGCGATATGGAAGGGCTGTGCCGCAGGCGGTATTGGCCATGAGCGGTAATCTGAACAACGCAGCACTCAATCCACAAAACAGCGTGGTGGTCGAAGCCTGCGCCGGTAGCGGCAAAACCTGGCTGCTGGTGTCGCGCATTGTGCGTCTGCTGTTGGCAGGCGCGCGGCCGTCGGACATTCTCGCCATCACGTTTACGCGCAAGGCTGCACAGGAAATGGCGGTGCGCCTGCGCGAGTGGCTGTATCTGCTCGCCACTGCGCCGGAGGGCGACGTGCGTCAATTCCTGCTTGAGCGTGAAGTGCCGCGCGCGCAAATTGACAGCCTGCTACCTCGTGCTCGCGGACTGTATGAAGCGTTTCTTACCGCGCAGCCGCCGGTCACCATCACCACATTTCATAGCTGGTTCCTGCAATTGCTGCGACGCGCACCGTTGGATGCGGGTGCGGCAGGTGCTGCCGGCAACAGCGCGCTGGTCGAACAAACCGCCACGCTGGTGAGCGACGCGTGGCAACGTTATGCCAACCGTCTCGCACGCGAGCCCGCGGGTAACGATGCGCGTGCGCTGGATGAACTCTTCACGCGCATCGGGCTGGAAAGCACGCGTAACCTCCTGCGCAATTTCATGCAGCGGCGCGCCGACTGGTGGGCCGCTACTGCAGAAGCAGGCGAAGGCGGCGCAGTTGAACAGCATTTGAAGAAGCTGCAGGCGGAATTCGCGGTTGATGCGCTGGCCGACCCCTGTGGCTCACTGCTGTCCCGCGCTGATTTTTTATCGCAAATACAAGACTACGAAGAATTCCTGTCCCAGGGCACGCCCACCGAACAGAAGGCTGCGGTGGCGCTGATGGCGGCCTGGGATTACGACACCGCACGCGAGCGCTTTGACGCCCTGTGCAAGGTGCTGCTCACCAGCACTCAAACCCCGCGCGTCAAGAAGCCCGGCAAGGCGCAGCGTGAGCGCCTCGGGGCGGAAGGTGAAGCACGTTATCTGCAATTGCACGAACGGCTTTGCGCAGGTGCGATCGAGGCCCTGGGCGCCCTGCGCGATATCGAGGCCTACACCTTCAACGCGGCTGCGCTGACGTGCGGTGCAGCGCTGCTGGATACCTATCAGGCCATCAAGCGCGAACGGCAGGTCATCGACTACGGCGACATTGAGTGGCAGGTCTACCGGCTGCTCGCCGGCGACGAACACGCAGCCTACGTGCAGGCCAAACTCGACGCGCGCTATCGTCATATCCTGCTGGATGAATTCCAGGACACCAATCCACTGCAATGGTTGACACTGAAAGCGTGGTTTACCGCGGCGGCGGAATCCGGTTCGGCGCCGACGGTGTTTCTGGTGGGCGACCCCAAGCAATCGATCTATCGTTTTCGCCGCGCTGAATCGCGTTTGTTTGCCCACGCCGCGAGCGATCTCACCGCGATGTTCGGCGCGGTGCAACTGTCGCAGGATGAGTCGCGGCGTTGCGCACCCGTCGTGATTGACCTGGTAAATACGCTGTTCAGGGCGCCCGATTGCGGCTATGGCGGCTATGGCGGCTTCACCCGCCATACCGCGCACGATGCGCAAAAGCCCGGACGCATCGAAGTGTTGCCGCTGGCGGTTAATGATGACGACGCCACCCGTGATGCACGAGACACCGCAACACCCACGGCGTTGCGCAATCCGCTGCTGATGCCACTGCCGGACAAGGAAGATCAACGCCGCGCGCGCGAGGCCGAAGCGCTGGTTGCTGGCATCACGCGTATCGTAGGGGCATGGCAAGTGGCCGATGGCGAAGCCGGTATAAAACGCCCCGCGCGTTACGCCGACGTACTGGTGCTGGTGCGCCGCCGCACACATCTGGAAACCTACGAACGCGCGCTGCGGCAGGCAGGCATTCCGTATCTCACATCGCGCCAGGGCGGCCTGCTCGATACACTGGAGGCGCGCGACATCACCGCGCTGCTGGCGTTTCTGATTGCGCCGTATTCCAATCTTGAGCTTGCCCATGCGTTGCGCTCGCCAGTGTTCGGCTGCAGCGACGAGGACTTGATGGCACTGGCGCGATTGGACAACGGCACGTGGTGGGAACGATTGGGCGCGTGCGCGAGCGAGCCTGCGTGCAGCGCCACCTTGCGCCGCGCCCATGAATTGCTGACGCCGTGGCTCGCCCACGTGGGCGCGCTGCCCGTGCACGACCAGCTCGACCGCATTTATTTCGAGGCCGACGTGCTGCGCCGTTATGACGCCGCAGTCGCCCCCGCCGCGCGCGGTGCGGTGCGCGCGAATCTGCTGGCGTATCTGCAACGCGCGCTCGACAACGATGCGGGGCGGTATCCAAGTCTTCATAAATTTATTAATGAAATTAGTGAGTTACGAAATAACCCGCCGGAGGAATCCCCCGCTGAAGGCACCATAGAAGCGGCCGGGGACGCGATGAATGCGGTGCGCATCCTCACCGTGCACGGCGCCAAGGGTCTGGAGGCGCCGATCGTGTGGATGCTCGACGCCAATGCCACGCCGCCCGCGCGCGGCTACGACGCGTTGATTGACTGGCCGCCGGATGCGCCCGCGCCAGTGCATTTTTCGTTGTGGGGCAGGAAGGATGAATTAAGCCGCGCGCAGCGCGTGCATCATGCCCGCGAAGAGGACATCGCTGCGCGCGAGGATTTGAACCTGCTCTACGTTGCCGTCACGCGCGCAAAGCAGGTGCTGATCGTCAGCGGGTCGCAGCGCGGGGGCGAGGCCGAAACCTGGTACTCGCGCATCCGCCACACTGTGCTGTCGCTGAACCAGACAACGCACGACGAAGATGATGGCACGCGCGCCCTGGCCTATGGCGCCGCGCTGGCGTCACCCACGCCGCGCGCTTCAGACGCGCTGCCCTTGACACCGGCGGCGACACCGGACCCGCGCATGACACAGCCCATGCCCACCGGCAAACGCATCGTCACGCCTGCTGGCGCGGGTCTGCGCTACGGCACGCAGTTTCACCGTGTCATTGATCGGCTCGCCACGGAGACTGTTACTGCAACCGGTACTGGCGTGGACGCCGCCGCGCTGCGGCGCGAACTGGCTCTACCGCAAACGGAATTTGACGCCTTGTGGCGCGACGCGCTGCTGGTGCTGGGCGATCCTCAATACCGGCGCTATTTCGACGGCACGCAGTTACGGCGGGCCGCCAACGAGGTGCAGTTGGTGACCGAAGCCGGCGAAAACCTGCGCATCGACCGGCTGGTGGAGTTTGATGACAATGGCGACCGCGAAGTCTGGGTGCTCGATTACAAGACGGGGTCGCTTGACGGCGTGACGCAACCCTTGCTTGCGGACTATCGCGCACAGGTGGCGGCCTACTGCACGCAGGTGGCGCGCGCGTTTCCCGGCAGACCCGTTCACGGCTTGATCATTTTTGCCGGGGGTGGCAATGTCAGCGTACCGTCTTGCGTGTAAACTGCTGCTACGCCGCGCTGCACCTGCGCGCTTCTGCCTTCGTCATCAACCCCGGCCTATCCAGAGAAACCCATGAAAATCACCAAAGTTCAAACCGCTTTTGTCGAAGTCCCCGCCGACGAACCGCTCGCCAACGGCCCTGCTGAAAAAGGTGCGGTGCGCAAACTCATCGGCGTGAAAATCAGCACCGATCAGGGTTTGCAGGGCATCTCGGTGGCGTTTTTCGGCGGCGGCGTCACGCCCGCGCTGAAGTCGGCAATTGATTCGCTGGGCGCGCTGTCCGTCGGTATGAATCCGCTGGCGATTGAGCCGATACACGCCAAATTTCGCGAAGCCGGTTCACATGCCGGGCCCGGCGGTATTTTCACGTTGGCCTCATCCGCCCTCGACATCGCGCTGTGGGACAGCAAGGGCAAGGCTTACGGCAAACCGGTGTCGGAACTGCTCGGCGGTTTTCGCAAAACCGTGCCGACGTACGCCAGCGGCGCGCTGATGCGCGGCTTTTCCTTGAAGCAGGTGGTGAAATCGGCCGAGACACTGGTCAAACGCGGCTACACGCAAATGAAAACGCAGTTGGCGCTGCCGGGCGACACCAATCCGCCGACCGAAGTGGATCGCATCCGCCGCATCCGCGAAGCCATCGGCGACAAGATCGATCTGATGTGCGACATCAACCAGCGCTGGGATGTGAGGCAGGCGATTTCCATCGGCAGGCAGATCGAGAAGTATCACCTGTTCTGGCTCGAAGACGTCACCGCGCACGACGATTACCCCGGCCTTGCACGCGTCACCGATGCGCTGGATACACCGGTCGCAGGCGGTGAATATGTCTACGGCTCGGTGCCGTTCCGGCACATGATGGAAGCGCGCTCGGTGGACATCATCATGATCGACCTCATGCGCTCATGCGGCATTACCGGCTTCATGAAAATCGCCGGCATGGCCGAAGCCTTCAACCTGCCGGTGGTGAGCCACTTGATACCCGAGATTCAGGTGCACACGGTTTCTGCAATTCCCAATGGCTTGACTGTCGAATATATGCCGTGGACCTTCCGCTGCTACAAGGAAGTGCCGGTGCCGAAGAACAGTGTGCTCACCGTGCCGAACAAGCCAGGGTTGGGGTTGGAGTTTGATCCCAAG
>SYEN01000314.1 GCA_005800795.1 Burkholderiales bacterium
CGTGTTCCGCAGCGCCCCTGAACTGACCGCCGCCATCAAGGAGTACATCGCCGTGCACAACAAGAATCCCAAGCCTTTCATCTGGACCGCCAGGGCGCATGACATCCTTGAAAAGGTCATTCGCGCCAACAGCCGCTTAAGTTCTAAACAGAACGAAGCACTACACTAGTGTAGTGTCCCTTAGATAGATGTACATACATTCCGACCTTTGCTATGCTCGTGTTCAAGTCGAACACGAGTCTGACGATCGAACTGCAACCGGCTGAACGGGCGCAACTGGGAAATGGGAATCCTCACACGGGACGCCGCAGCAGGTCGCGATGCGTTGCCGGATTATTCTGAGAGCGGTGGCATCAGGGTTTGGAAGAAGAACTTACGCCCCGCATGCAGCTCACATGCACGATCACCTGCGAGAATGGCAAGCAGGAAACCATCTCGCTGCTCGCCCGCCTCGACACGGCGCCGGAGGTGGAGTACTTCCGGCACGGCGGAGTCCTGCATTACGCCGTCCGTCAACGCTTCCAATGATCCCGACACCAATGAGAAGAACCCCGGGCGCGGCAGCGTGAAACGCCAAGTTTTTTAACGCTCTCCTGAATTACAAAAGCGGCGAAGTCCCAACACCATCTGGTAGAATTATCCAAAGGAAGCGTAGCCGGCTCCGCAAAAAAGTGCCTGTGTTCAGCAAGCGTAACGGGGCAGTTAATACTACGCGTCATTATCAGGGTGTCATTATGAGCAAACCCATAGTCTGGATCTTAGGCACGGGCGGCACGATCGCATCCAAGTATGATGCGGCTCTGGGTGGACACGTCGCAGCTGCAAGCACAGAAGAACTCATTGCGAACGTGCCAGAGCTTGTTGCCGTTGTCGACATTCGTGCGCGCGAACATTCGCGTGTTAACAGCGCGGTGATCGATACACCGACGGTGTTCGGGCTGCGTGACACGCTGCGCGCAGTGCTTGTGGACGATGCCGTATCCGGCGTAGTGATCACCCACGGTACCGCAACGCTGGAGGAAACCGCCTATCTGCTCGACCTGACTGTTGGCTCGGAAAAGCCGATTGTGGTCACCGGTGCGCAACGCGATTTCGATGAGAAAGATGCCGATGGCCCACGCAATATTCTGTATGCCGCGGTGATTGCCGCCGATCCACTCGCCGCTGCACGAGGCGTGATGGTGTGCGTGGGCGGGCAGATCCACGCGGCGCGCTATGTGGTCAAGGCTGATACGCTGAGCCTAGACGCATTTAGCTCGCGTGATGGCGGCAAGATTGGCATGGTGTCTAAAACCGGCGTGACCTGGTTCGCGCACCCGCGCCGCCGCCCACATCTAGAGGTGAATCACGTTAAACAGAACGTGCAGCTCGTGGTCAACACACAGGGCGCGAACGATCTGCTGCTGCGCGCATGCATCGCCGCGCGCGTCGATGGCATCGTCGTCGACGCTGTCGGTGCCGGTAATATGAACTTACCTTTTTACCATGGGGTGTGCGATGCGCTGGCTGCCGGGATTCCGGTGGTGGTGACTTCCCGCCATCTGGCCGGGCCGCCCTATGCCTCCAAGGGCTACCTCGGTTCGCTCAAAAGCGTCATGGCGCACGGCGCTATAGCGGGAGGTTTCCTCAGCGGTATCAAGGCACGCATCTTGCTCATGGTAGCGCTTGCCCAAACGCAAGATCGGGCGCAACTGACGGAAATCTTTGCCAGTGCTTGATCAGCCACTTCCACAAATTATCCAAAACACGACATGAAAGAAAACATCCTGAAGCGCAATATGGTGGCACTGGCAGCAGCAGGGGTATTGGTTGCGGTACACCCCGGCGCAAACGCACAGTCTGGCGCTACCTATCCCACCCGCCCCATACGCCTACTGGTGCCGGTGCCGCCCGGAGGCAGCAGTGACGGCGTGGCGCGCATCGTCGGCGCCAGCCTCACTGAACGCTGGGGTCAGCAGGTGCTGGTGGATAATCGCCCAGGCGCAGCGGAGATTATCGGTACCGACCTCGCAGCCAAGGCTAACCCGGACGGTTACACGCTGGTGTTGATCTCGATCCGTCATTCGGTCAATCCCAGTCTGCTCAAAATGCCCTACGATCCGATTAAGGATTTCGAACCCGTAACCATGACAGCGGCCGTCGGCAATGTGCTGGTGGTCAATGCCAAATCATCGATCCGTTCCGTGAAAGACATCATCGCTCAGGCCAAAGAGAAACCGGGTACGCTCAACTTTGCTTCTTCGGGCATCGGCGGCGCGCCGCATCTGATTGGGGAGTTTTTCGCGCTCAATAACGGCGTGAAGCTCACTCACATTCCATACAAAGGTGGTGGTCCGGCGATAACCGATCTGCTGAGCGGCACTGTCTCGATGAGCTTCGCTTCGATGACGTCCTCGCTCGCCTTCGTCCGTGCGGGGCGGCTCCGCGCACTGGCGGTGGCCTCCAAGGAACGCTCCGCGCAACTGCCTGACGTTCAAACCATGGCCGAGGCTGGCGTGCCCAACACCGTGGTGCGCGACTGGCAAGGCATACTTGCACCGCGGCGTACCCCCAAACCACTCGTCGATAAGCTCCAGTCGAAAATTAGCCGCATTCTGCGCGATCCCGCCCATCAGGAGCGCTTTTCATCCATGGGACTCGACATCATCGCCAGTACACCGCAGGAATTCAGTGAGGCTATGGTCGCCGAGATTAAGCGCTGGGCCAAAGTAGTGCAGGACGCAAACCTAAAGGCAGAGTAACCCGGCCCATGCCGCAATTCCGGGACGACGGCTACTTCGGCTGAATGCCGGCGACTGATAACGGTAGCCGGATCGAGCCGCGCTCGGGCGTCAATAGCGTTTGAATGAATTGAATACGCTGCGCGCACAGTGCCGTGCATCTGTCACTGAAACTCAGGCCGCATTGTGCAGCCGTGTATGCATCAGGACCACCAGGGAGCGGAACGAGGGGGCTTGCCGACGCGCCTACAGCGTGAACAGCACATTCAGGGGTCACTAACCCCAAGCGAAAGGCGCTTGGGTCGCGACAAACGGGATCGTTGTTTCGGTTCCTTAAGGCAGCAGGCGCCTGCGCGGCGGCCTGCCACGCTAGTATTCGCGGGTGCGTGCGGTTGCATAAACGACCTGGGAGTCCCAGTAGTGGCAGAATGTGAAGAGTTCCAAGGATCCGGCATCCGCTGGATTGGCAGATCGACTGACGAAATGTGACATGATTGCGAATGACGCTTTGGACTACATCACCATCGCTGACGCCGCGAGATGGATCGAGGCCGGAGAACTGTCTCCAGTCGAACTGACCCAGGCTAAGCTCGCGCGTATCGCCGCACTGGACCCTCAGATCACGGCCTTCATCACGGTGACGGCCGAGCGCGCCATGCAGCAGGCGCGTACGGCTGAGGGCGAGATCGCGCGCGGCCGCTATCGCGGTCCGATGCACGGCATTCCGTTTGCATTAAAGGATATCTATGCCACCGCCGGGATACTGACCTCCGGCCATTCGCGGTTGTGCATCGACAACATACCGACAGAAGACGCTGCCGTGACAGCCAGCCTCGAACGCGCCGGTGGTATCCTGATCGGCAAGCTTGCCACGAACGAGTTCGCCCACGGCGGACCGTCGTTCGACGCACCGTGGCCGCCAGCTCTCAATCCGTGGAATCCTCACCACTTCACAGGCGGATCCAGCACGGGTGCGGGAGCCGCCGTAGCGGCTGGCTTCGTGCCCGCTGCCATGGGTACCGATACCGGGGGTTCGATCCGCAATCCGGCGGCCTGTTGCGGTATCGTCGGTTTCAAACCGACCTACGGCCTGGTCAGTCGCTACGGCGTGATTCCGAATTCGTTCACCTTCGATCATTGCGGGCCGCTGACATGGACGGTGGAGGACAGCGCCATCCTGCTGCAGGCGATTGCCGGTCATGATAGTCGCGACGGTGGCAGCGTTTCGAGCGCGATCCCGGATTATCGCGCGGCGTTCACGCCGGATTTGCGTGGATTGCGTCTTGGCGTGATCCGTCATTTCTGGGAAGAAGATCTGAAAGTGGCCGACGAGGTGGCTCTTGCCATGAATGCCGCCATCGAGGTGCTGCACGAACTCGGCGCGCAGACTCAGGACGTGCGCATGCGTCCGCTACAGGACTACACCGACGTCAAGATGATGATCGCCGAGACGGAGTTATTTGCCATCCATCAACGGGAACTCACTGCACGACCGGGCGATTTCGGTCTGCCGTTTCTGTCGGGCACGCTCGCCGGGTGCCTGTTTGGTGCTGTGGATTACGTTCAGGCGCACCGTGAGCGTCGCCGCATCCTGGGTGAGATGAAGCCGCTCTACGAGCGTTTTGACGTGTTGCTCACGGTGAGTTCGGCGCCGGCGCCGCGCTTTGATCGCATCTCGCCGTTGCGCTCCTGGATTGGCGCGAACATCCACACGGTGTTCAATGTGACAGGCGGCCCCGCGCTCGCCCAATGCAACGGCTATGCGGCCAGTGGTTTGCCGCTCGCCATGCAGTTTGCCGGACGGCCCTTCGACGACGCGACTGTGCTGCGCGTGGCGAACGCTTACGAGCGCGCGACGCAGTGGCGTGCAAGGCGGCCCATGCTCGTGCCGGGCACGCCGCGCGCCGAGGTGACGCCGCCCGCAACCCTTGCAGGCAACGCTGTCGATGCGTCGGTCACGTCGTTGGTGGAACAGCAGGTGCGTCGCTGCGGCTTGAAGCTCAATGATCTGCAAATGGCGTTGCTGTGCGAGGTTGCGCCCTATGCACAAGCGATGGCCGATCGTGTACTGCGCAATTTCGATCGAGCTGTCGAACCGGCGAACGTGTTCAGATTTCCCGATTGAGCGTACGGTTCAGGGGCTTGCCGCTGAATCAGTCGAGGCGCCGGCCAGAGACCTTGACTGCAGTCTCGTACTTCGCAAATTCCCTGCGAATGAATGCCTGTAACGACTCCGGTGTGTTCGGGCCGAATGCGCTGCCATCGCTTGCCAGCCGCGTCTGTATATCGGCTAGCCTGAGGATGTTGCGCAGCTCGCTGTTGAGCTTAGTGACGATCGCCGCCGGCGTGCGGGCTGGCGCGAATACACCTGACCACCCGAGGGCGTCGTAATCGATGCCGGACTCCTTGAGCGTTGGGGTGTCCGGCAACTGCGGCACTCGCTGGGCGGTCAGCACGGCCAGCAGCTTCACGCGCCGGGGCGCGACGTAGGGCATGGCTGCGATCATATCGGCGAACATCATGCTGGCCTGCCCGCTAATTAAATCCGCTATCGCATGGCCGCCGCCTTTGTACTGGACGGTGATGGCGTCAATCCTGGCCAGGCTCTTGAACATCTCCCCAATCAGATCGGACGGCGCAGCCAGGCCACCTGAGGCAAGCACTAGGCCACCCGGATGCTTGCGCGCGACCTGGATTAATTCGCTTACGGACTTTGCAGGTACGGATGGATGGGCGATCAGTACGTAGTAGGTCGGGGCGAGCATCGCGACCGGGACGAAATCCCGGGGTTCATAGGGCAGCTTGCGGAAGAGCCACGGGTTCACCACGACCGCGCCGGGGCTGGTTACGAGCAGCGTATAGCCGTCGGGTGCCGCGCGCGCCACCAACTCTGCACCGATCACCGCGCCGCCGCCTGGACGGTTCTCGACGACGAACTGTTGCGACCATCGTTCTGTGAGTTTCTGCGCCGTCACTCGCGCGGCGATGTCCGTGCCGCCCCCCGGCGAGAGGGGTACGATGAAGCGCACGGTCTTCGACGGGTACTCCTGTGCTGTGGCGCTACCGAACGAAAACGATATGCCGGCGATCGCCAGCACGAATAAGTAGCGAAGGCGCTGCATTCTGAAACTCCTCGTGCAGAGAGTGGACATGCCGCGAGATTAGCAGAGCGAGCGCATCGATGCGCAACCAACGAAGCGGCGCGTGTGCTCGGCACGAGAGGGGTAACTGGTGTTCCGGCCGATCCCAGATTGACCACCCATGCCGGTTAGGCATTGACCAGTGTCTGTCGAGTAACGGAGGTGGTCATTGATACGTCGGCACAAACCTCGAAACGAATCAATTTCCAATCGGCGGCAACAATTGTTTCTATACGAGTTATCGAGAAACGCATTCGTCACCACCAACAGATCTTTGCCCACCATGGATTCTACGTCAGAACAACTGCGATTTGCTTCGATTCCGGGCTGAACCATCCGCGCGGACTTTGCGGGCGGCGGCTTATCATCGGACTTGGGGCCACTGCTGCTCAAAGGTGCTGACCGGCAAATCGGCCGAGGGATAGGTGGGAATAGGCTTTGATGCAATGCATCATTCGTGATCGAGTCGACAGCCCATGACGCCGGTGCTGGGGGCCGTCTACCGATCCGATACCAATAGCTTTAATTCTCAAGGGCACTTCTACAAATCCTGTTTAAAACCGGCGATTCGCCTCTGAATTACCAGATTTTACACTTTTCCGGTTTAGATTCAATTTTTTTAGATTTTGAGTCGTTTTCAAGCGTAATTCAGACCCTTTTTGGGCTCTTTGCCAGTTCGGCATTGTGGCTGTTGCTTTTGGTGCTATTTTTCGCAAAGATAATCGCCATCATCCCCATGCCTGCCATGGCCGCCATCATCATCCTGCTGGGCGCCAATATGATCAATTGGGAGGACATCAAACCGCACTTCAAGGACCGTGGTGACACCGTCGTATTTCTGGCTTCGTTTTTGTCGGTACTGTTTCTTGATCTGTTCGGCGCAGTGGTGGTGGGCTCCATTCTCGCTATCGCCTATTCGAAATGGCAACAGGCCCATCCCAATATCAGTTTACGCGGCAATGTGATGAAAATTCGCGGAAATATTTACTATGGTTCGCTACCGGTCATCGAGGCGACCTACCACGCGGCGCTTGCGCGCGACAGCGGCATGGTCATCGACTTCTCCGAGTGTTACTACATCGACGCAGAAGGTATCCGCTGGCTGGCTGCGGTGAAAGAAGCTTCAAATACCCGATTTACCGACCGTCGGAGGGCGGAAAACCGACGCACCGAACGACGCGCCGATGGCGAGGGGGAGCGTGCGTCTGACGAACGACGCCGCAAGCCGGACCGGCGGCAACGATCGGATTTGTAGAATGAGGAGCAGTAATCAGGCTTTGGCCGAAGCCAGTTTTTGAATTTCCAGAACACGAGCACGATACTTCGCCGCCTCATCCTTGCGGCCCAGCGCTTCACAAACTTCGGCGAGATTGACCAGGGTATTTGCCACGCTTTGGCTCACTGACCCCATGGTTTTTTCTTTCATTGCCAGTGAACGCCGAAGAATCAGTTCAGCCTCCTTGTAGCGCTCCTGCATGCGAAGATTCGCACCGAGGTTGTTCAGCGCGGTGGCAGTCTTGGGGTCGTCGCCATGGGCTTTTTCAAAAATGGGCAGCACAATGCGCTGCAGTTTTTCGGCTTCAGCATACTTTTTTTGTGCCTGAACCACATCGGCAAGATTCAGCATCATCAACGCGGTTGATGGGTGGCTCGCACCCATCAGTTTCTCGCGCAACGACAGCGCGCGCCGGTAGTGCTTTTCGGCTTCTTCGTAGCGCTTCAGAAAACGCAACGCCAGCGCGAGGTTGCCCACACTGATTTCAGTGTTGCGGTGCGCGGGGCCGAAAGTCTTTTCCGCTTCGGCCAGCGCCTGCCGCGCCAGTTGCTCGGCTTTGTCGAGATTGCCGGTCGTCATTTGCGGAACGACCTGATCGTTCAGCGCTTTCCATTCGGCTTCTCCGGCCATTGCCGGAGCAATCCACATCAAACCGCAAAGCACTGCGACGATTGCGCAATTAGGTTTCATACGATTCTGCGACTGCCTTTCCCCGGCATACGCCGCGCGCCCTTCGCGCTACACGTTTCTTAAATCTGTTACACATCTGCCAGTAAAGCCTCCATCTTGCGCAGATAGTCCGCCGACTCCGGCGCGCCTTCCGCTGGCGCGAAGGGCGCCAGTTCACCCGGCGCGTGCGGCGCATAGGGTCCGCCCTTGGCCTCGAAAATTACGGTGGGTGCCAGCGCCACCGCGGTGTGATATACGCCAGTGGGAATGCTGATAGCACGCACCAGCCCGCTTTCGGTGAGCTTTAATTTCCCGGTAACCGTGCCCTGCGCGTCGTATAAGATCACGCCTAGGCAGCCCCGGATCACCAGCATGAATTCTTCTTTGTTTTCAAGAAGATGGCGATGCGGCCTCACATAAGAACCTGGCAGAATCGCATTAAGCAGACGCTGGCACGGATGCGTTTCACGCTCGTGGAAATTCAGATTCTTGCGCTGCCGGGGCGAAGTTTGCGCCTGCGCCAGCAAAGCGTCGATCATGGCGGCATCAACCGCCTGCACGTTGCTCATGGGGATAGATCAGCCTTACGTTTTCAGGTTGCAGCCACTCGCCCAGTGAGGCGATCAATTCATCACGCGGATGCACCTTCCACTCGTCGCCCAGATTGATTTCGCAGATGGCGCTCTGATTGTGATATTCGATGGCCACCGGGCAGGGCCCATTCCGGTGTGGCGCGAGCAATGCACGCAGTTTCTCGCCTGACGACTGGCCATTACAGGTGATTTTCAATGCGCGCGCGAACCGCTCGCGCGCTTTTTGCAGATCAAACAGCTTTTCGGCGGAGATGCGCAGGTTTTCCGAATCGTCGAACATGGATTTGCTGACCTTTCCTTCGACCACCACCAGCGTGTCTTCCTTCAACCAGTGGCGATGCTGTTCATACAATTCATTGAACACCGTGAGTTCCAGCCGCGCATAACTGTCGTCCAGTACCAACACGCCCATGCGCCCCCGCCGCGTCATTTGCACGCGCTGACTCACGACAATGCCGGCCAGCATCACCGTGCCGTTCTGCGAGCTCACCTGATCCAGCCGTGTCGGTGCAAAGCCGCGCAGCTCCGTCTCGTAGGTGAGGAAAGGATGCCCTGACAGGTAATAACCCACTGCCGCCTTCTCCTGCTTCAGGCGCTCCAGATCGTTCCAGCGCGGCACCTTGCTCAAGTGCACGGTCGGCCGATGATCTTCCACATTCCCGAACAGATTGGTCTGGTTCGCGCTGCGGCTTGCCTGCTCTGCGCTTTCGAGTGCCATGCCCACCGATGCCAGCAACGCAGCACGATGGTCATCCACGCTGTCAAATGCCCCCGCTCGCACCAGCGACTCCACCACACGCCGGTTGACGATGCGGTTATCCACGCGGTGGCAGAAGTCAAACAGATCCTGATAAGGTCCGGTTTTTTCCCGCACGTCAATGATGTGATTGATGGCGCCTTCGCCCGTGCCCTTGATAGCGCCCAACCCGTAGCGGATGCGCCTTTTGTCGACCGGCGCAAAACGGTAGCCTCCGCTATTCACATCCGGCGCCAGAATTTCCAGTTTGTTGTCGCGCGAATCCTCAAACAATTGCTGCACCTTGTCGGTGTCGTTCATCACCGCCGACAGGTTGGCCGCCATGAACGCCGCTGCGTGATGCGCTTTCATGTAAGCGGTTTGATACGCCACCAGCGCGTAGGCCGCCGCATGCGATTTGTTGAACCCGTATCCGGCGAATTTCTCCATCAAATCAAAAAGTTCATCAGCCTTGCGCGGGGTGAGGCCGTTCTTCGCCGCGCCCTCGGCGAAAATGCCGCGATGCTCGGCCATCTCCTCGGGCTTTTTCTTGCCCATGGC
>SYEN01000315.1 GCA_005800795.1 Burkholderiales bacterium
AGTCTGCTCAAGGCTGGAAGCCTGCGATTCTGTGCGCGCACTCATCTCGCGCGTGCTTTGTGCAATTTCCCGCGATGCGTTGGCCACCGCTTCGCTGTTTTCACGAATGCTGAAGACGATATGTGCCAAATTGCGCTGCATATGGCGCATGGCTCTGCGCAGTTGGCCGACTTCATCGAGGCCGATATTGACGATAGTGGAATCCAGCCGTCCTGCGGCTATGGCATCGGCATCGGCGATGGCTTCATTCAGAGGACGCGTAATGGTACGCATCGTCCACACCATGGCAGCTGCGCCGATCAAGACCAGCAACGCGATCATGCCCAGCAGCGTAGCCATGCCCCAACGTTTTGCCGCTACCCGTTCTTGCAAAATCCGCTCGATCTCGGTGTACGAGGCCTCAATCAGGGCAAACTGTGCGTTTATGGCCGTAGTGCCCAACTTGAGATAGTCAGCCGCGTTGTAGCGCAGTACTTCAATTCGCATGAATTCCAGATCGGTGGTGCTCACCAGTTTCTGGAATCGCTTTGCGCAGTGGCGGCGGCAGCCTCCACCTTGGGCAAGGCGCCGCCGTTGGCTTCAAGGATTTTTTGAAGCTGATCGCGGCTGTGCGCCAAACCGTCGCGCGTGCGTTCCAGCATGGTGGCGATGGTGACCCGTTCCTCCGCTGTGGCCTGCTTGATGCCCAGTATTGCAGTGCCGGTGGCGCGCATGCGGCCCATGGCTTCCGTGAGTTTGGGTAGGTCGATAGCCGCCAAGATCACCAGATGGTAGGCGCCGGCTTCCGGATCAAGCGTGAGTCCATAGAAGTCAGCCGCTGATTCCAGCAGGTCAATAACCAATGCAATCAGTTTGGTGTGACTGTTAAAACTGTCTTGCACCGGAAACGATTGATCCTTGACGGCCTTGGAAAGCTTTTTCCAATCGGCTTCGGTCTTGTCCAGTTTCTTGATGAGCGGTGCGGCGCTCACGGGAATCGCCGCGCGGACCTTGGCAAACCTGTCGTTGACTTCTTTTTCCTTGGCGACCCGCAGGTCGCTGAGCGCCCGGTCGCCGCTGAGCAGTGCTGCCGCGGAATCGCGGTGAATTTGCAGCGGCTGCAAAAGCTTCACCAGTTCGCCGGCCGGCGCCAAACCCCGTATCTCGGTCAGGGAGCTGCGGATTTCCGCGTTGGCGCCGCGAATATACAAATAAGTCGGTACCGCACATAACACGGCCGCGATCAAACAGAGCAATAACATCTTGTGCCAGATGCGTACGGAGGACATGTTCATGGCAATTTCATCGTGCGAGCCGAATTCGCAATTAATGCGCTAAATCCTTGAGTTGTCAACAAATTTTGACAATGTTCGCAACTTGTGTAGCGCCGCAATTCGACAGGTTGGTAGTATTGTTAGTCATGCCAGTTGCTTAGCTTTGAATTGTGTAGGCTCATTGCATGAATAGGTATAACTGCCACACGCTATTGTTCATACCCGTTATACCGTATTCGTTTGTGCTTTTATGCTGGCGAGCGGACCAGTTGCTGCACAGGATCAAACTTATCCCGTCAGTGGATGCACTGCTTGCACACGCGATTACCTCGGAAGCGCACTGACTGGTGCCGGCGTGCCGCCCGTGACCGGATCGGGTTTATCCGGTTACTGCCATATGACGATCTATTTACTGGCGTCCGCTGAAACACAATAAGAGATTAATGCAAGGCCGAATCAGGACGCCGCCAAGGCACTGGCTGCATTCGGGGTCAGGCAGTCGAGCACGAAGATAGTTTTAACGCCAGCCGGCAAATGCTCGGGGCCCCTCAAGGAAATCCTCAAGACCGAATTTGAGTCGGCGCAAACGCCCGTGGCGCAGATTGGCTTGTAGGTGGATTGACCGGGGTGCCGCGCGGCCCGCGTCGGCCTGGAACATCAGGCTAAAACAGTACCATTGCAGCAGTGGCGATCACAAGCGTAGCTGCCTGCAAGGCGATTCCTGCATTAACCACCGGTACGGCCAGTTTTTTTACGGTCATCGCAATCCTGAAATCGTTGAAAACAACAGCTACTGAATGTGTGAGCATAATCGCATAGGCCATGGGGCTTAGGCGAAATAAAAAGGTTTGAATGTGAACCCTGTCTCAGAGATGGTTGTGACTTTATTCACGCAAGACGTGAAACGGGGCGTGAAGACAAGTTGCATTCGCTTTTCATCTGACCGTAGGTGAATGCGAAATGATTGCAAAATGGGTCCGTTGGATTGGGCGGCGACTAATGCGGTGAAGGATGCCAATAAGTGCGTACGGGGCGGCTGTAGTAGGTGGCATCGAAAATATCAATAAAAACAGATACTTATGATAGCCACGCCATTTCAAAGATTTTCGCCTCACGTTGTGTCTCCCGCGTGGGCGTTAATGTCCAGCCAACCTTGGATCGAACCCAAGGTCCCGACAGACTGCAGTGTCGTATAGTAGTGCGCCCAGTGCTTTCAGCAGGCTAGGCAGCACAATCTACGGTTGCGGAGCGGGTTGGCATTCCGCCCATGCAAGGGCTACGTGTCTATCGTTTCAACCCGCGCCGCCCGATCCCTTTTGCGCGATACAGCCCGCCATCCCCGCAGCTGACATAAAGTTCACTCAAGTCAGCCCCGCCAAACGCACACCGCATCGGCAAATCGGCCGGTGCGTCGTGGGTTTCGAGGATGGTTCCGCCGGGCGAGACGACGATGATGGTGGCACCGCTGCCGCTTTTTTTCCAGCCCATGCAGCAGATGATGTTGCCGTCGCTGTCCAGACACAGGCCCGCGATGCCGCGTTCGCCGAACTGGAAATTCAGCAGCACCTTGCCATGGTGGGGCACGCTGCCATGTTCATTGATCGCATACGACAACAACTGGCACACGTCACCGCGCTCGGCGTCGCCGTCGGCCACATACAACATTCTTTCATCCGCCGAAAGCAGCACGCCTTGCGGGCCAGCGGTGTCGTAAGTCACGCGATTCAAGCGGTAGTTGCCAGGACCTTGTGGATCAGCGCGCAGCACGGAGGCATGCGGCAGCATGGGCGCAGTGGGAGGGCCGTAAGGCGCTTGTGCGTTGTAGGCGTCGGCGATCCATACGCGACCTTTGCTGTCTACGGCCACGTCGGTGGGCTGGTTGTTGCGTTCGCCTTCGAGAAATTCCGTGATGGGCCGCGCACTGCCGTCGTTCATGAATTGAATCACGCGGCGGCCGCCCTCCTGCGCACCGAACACGGAGCCATCTTTTGCCACAGCCAGGCCATTCACGCGGCCGCTCCAGCGGCGGAAGTCAGCGATCTTGTTGGTGGCGGGGTCGTAACCCAAGACACGTTCTTCCAGCACCGCGCTGCATAGCATGTGCTTTCCACTCCATGCCAGACCGCCGGTGCGGCCTTTGTACGGGCCGGCTACGAGCTCAAATTTCCAGGTCATCTTTTTCTCCTTTTCCCTGTTAGCGCGATGGCACGCCAGCTATGTTCAGACGAAAGCGCGTGACCGAACCGATGTTGGTGACGTACATGGTTTTCCAGTCGTCATCGCCGAACGCGATATTGGTCGGGTGATGTCCCGGTGTTTTGATGCGGCAGATCGGTTTGCCGGACGGTGCATGCACCCAGATGCCGCCGGGCGCGGTGCACCACACGTTACCTTCTACGTCGCACTTCATACCGTCGGGCACACCACGCTCGGGGCCGGTATATTGGAAAAACAAACGCTTGGGGCCGACGGTGCCGTCGGGCTTCACGTCGTAAGCCCGGATCAGCCGCTCGCGGCTGCAATTCACATACAGAATTTTTTCGTCAGGCGAAAAGCACAGGCCGTTCGGATACACCGTGTCTTCGGTAATGATCGACAGCGTCTTACCGTCGGGCGCAATACGAAACACCGGCTGCGATTCGAGATAACGCTGCACGTCAGGGCCGACCATGCCGACGTTGTAGCCGATGAGCCCCGCGACGCTCGAGCCGTCTTTCCAGTCGTCGTGCCG
>SYEN01000316.1 GCA_005800795.1 Burkholderiales bacterium
CGCACCGATGAACCGAAACGCATGATGGAAGCCTTCATCAACCGCAAGTCGCTCAATAAAAATAGTTAATAAAAACAAATACTTAGCTTGGCTTCTATTTAACACCTGAAACAGTGACGCTCGCTACGCCCGTGCGGGTTACGGCCGTTCCCGTGGGACGGGTCAGATCGATAAAACGCGCAAAACACGCTTTTGGCAGCGGCTTTTCTGTTCACAGTGTGAAAAATTGTGGTAAATGGGGCATCCCAATTTTCAAGGATTTTGCAATGCACGCTCCATACCGCCGTTACGCCGTGTTTGCCGCCGTCTCTACCGCGCTACCGGCGTTCCTGGCGCCGCTGGCCGCGCAGGCTCAGCCCACGTCCGGCTGGCCGACCAAGCCTGTACGCATGCTGGTCGGCTTTGCCCCCGGCGGCGGCACCGACACCGCGGCCCGTTCAATCGGCGCCAAACTCAGTGAACGGCTGGGGCAAACCGTGGTTATCGACAATCGCCCCGGCGCCGCCGGCAACATCGCCACCGAGTTGACTGTTAACGCCGTGCCCGACGGCCACACGCTTTTGCTGGGTTCGATTGCTTCCTTTTCGATCAATCCCAGTCTCTACAAGAAGCTGCCGTTCGAGCCGTTGAAAGACCTCGCGCCGCTCACACGCGTGGCCGATTCGACCAACATTCTGGTGACACATCCCACCACCAATGTGAAAACCGTCAAGGAGTTGATCGCGGCGGCAAAGTCCCGATCCTTTAACGGCGGCTCATCCGGCATCGGCGGCGCAGGCCATCTGGCGATTGAACTCTTTAATCTGCAAACGGGCGTAAAACTCACCCACGTGCCGTATAAAGGCGGTGGCCCGGCGGTGATCGATCTGCTGGCCGGCAATATCCACCTGATTTTCGCCACCGCAGCCAGCGCGGTGCAGCATGTCAAAGCCAACAAGATCAATGCGCTGGGCGTCACCACGGTGAAACGCTGGTCGTTCATGCCGGAACTTCCGACCGTCGCCGAAGCGGGCGTATCTGGTTTTGAGGCGAACAACTGGTATGGATTCATGATACCGCTGCAAACGCCGAAGCCCATCGTCGCTCGGTTGAACAAGGAGATCGGTGCCATTCTGCTGCTGCCCGACGTGAAGGATTTTCTGTTCCGTCAAGGCATGGATGTCGCACCCGGCTCTGCCGAAGACTTCGCCAAGTACATACAGGCGGAAACCGTGAAGTGGGAAAAGGTCATCAAGGCCGCAGGATTGTATAAGTCGAACTGAACACAGCCATGTTAAAAACATTGTCCTTGCGTGCACTGGCGGGGGTGCTGCCGCTTCTGGTTTTGCCGGACGGGTTACTGGCGCCCGGCATTGCCGGCGCACAAGCCTATCCTGCCAAAACGGTTCGTATTATTGTTCCAACCGCCCCAGGTGCGGGCAGCGACACCCAGGGCCGGTTGCTCGCCAAACGCTTTACCGACAGCATGGGGCAACAGTTCGTGGTGGACAACCGCGCCGGCGCTTCGGGCATCATCGGGGCGGAGCTGGTCGTGCGTGCGCCCGCGGATGGGTACACCCTGCTGTTTGGCAGCGCGCAGATTCCGGTCAGCATGTTGCTCATGAAAAAACCGCCGTTTGACATGACGCGCGACCTTGCGCCAGTCGGTCTGGTTGCCTCGGCGGCGCAGGTCATGATGGTTCATCCCAGCGTGCCGGCACGTTCGGTGCCTGAACTGGTCGGACTCGCCAAAAAGCATCCCGGCAAGATGAACGCGGGCTCCAGCGGCAACGGCACCGCCAATCACATGGCGATCGAGCTGTTAAAGCTCGCCGCCGGCATCAGCGTGACCCACATCCCCTATCGCAGCGGCGCGCCTTCCATCGCGGCATTGATCGGCGGCGAAACCGATCTGTGCTTTAGCGGTGCGGTAACCGCTTTACCGCACGTGCGCTCCGGCAAGGTGCGCGGCCTGGCGGTGACTTCCATCAAACGCGCAGCCGCCGCGCCGGATTTGCCGACACTCGATTCGTTTTATCCCGGCTACGAGTCGGCCAACTGGTACGCCTTCTTCGCACCGGCCAGCACCCCATCGGCGGTGATAGCCAGACTCCACGGCGAAACTACCGCAGCGATAAAGGCGCCGGAAATACGCGATTTCATAACCGGCGAAGGCGCCGACCTGATCGGCAGTGCGCCCGCGGAATTGGCCACCTACCTGCGGCGCGAAATTGAGCGCTACAGCAACGTCATCAAGAAGGCCAATATCAAAGTAGATTGACATACACCCCGCCACAGTAAGCGCTGAGAATTGACTATTTTCTATAACGCCTGCCCCATGGGCGACAGCAAAATATCCTGCACCTGCACATGCGGCGGCGTCGATAGCATGTAGAGCACGGCATCGGCGATGTCCGATGGCAGCAATGGCGGATAGTGTTCAAAATACGATTCGTAGCTGAATTTGCCGCCGCTGGCGCGCCCGCGAAATTCAGTGGCCACCAAACCCGGCGAGATCATGCCGACGCGTATGCGTGTACCGCCGTTGCGGGCGGCGAGTTCCGCGCGCAGCGTGTCGGTCAGCGCGCGCACGGCGAATTTCGACGCCTGATAGAACGAAAAATTCGGCACCTGATTGCGATGGCCGTAGATCGACGACAGGTTGATGATCTGCGCTTCGGCCTTGTCATGCATGCCGCGCAGCGCTTCGCGCACGCATAGCGCGGGAGCGGCGACGTTGAAGTTGAGCGTGTCGCACCAATCCTGCCACTGGCCTTTTTCCAGCGTGCTCATCATGCCGGTGCCGGCGTTGTTAATCAGCACGTCCACCGTTCCCCACTGCTGTTCTATCGATTTGAAAATGGCAATGACATCGGCCTCCTTGCCGACATCACCCGCGCACACCAGCATCTGCCCGCCGCCCGCGGTACTCGCGGCGCAGTCGGCAGCCAGCGCTTCGAGACGCTTGCGCCGCCGCGCCACCACTGCCACTTTCATGCCGATGCCCACCAGCGCACGTGCAATGCCTTCGCCAATGCCGCCCGAGGCGCCCGTCACCAGCGCGACCCGGCCTGCCCAGCGTTTGTAGCCTTCCATGTGTTTTTGCTCCGTGAAAATGCAGCCTATAATGATAACCGCACGCCGGGATATTCAAGGAGAGCCAACGTGAGTGCCACCCGAACTGATTCGATGGATTTTTCCGTCAGCATGGCGAAGGATGCGAAATTTGAATCCGGCCTGCGGCCGTTTCTGGAATACCGCGATCTGGGCATCAAGCAGGCCACCCACGGGCAATTCCGCGCGCACGTCATTCGCGTGAAAAAGGGCGAGGATCATGGCAGCCTGCACACCACCGGCCTGCATCAGCACCTGCTCAGTTTTCAGATGATCTACATCCTCAAGGGCTGGATCAAATTTACCTATGATGGCCACGGCGAACACACGTTCGGCCCCGGCGATTGCTGTCTGCAACCGCCCGGCATCGTGCATAACGAGCTCGATTGCTCGGACGATCTGGAGCTTCCGGAAATTACCTCCCCCAGTGAATACGCTACCCGTTCGCTTAATAAATAATCAATTAAATCAATTACTTATATAATTTTCCTGGAGAACCCTGCCGTGACCACCGACGTCCCTTTCCTCGCCATCAACACTGACAACCTGCAATGGGACGACAACGTCACGCTGTTTCAATTGCCCACTGGCGCGCACAAGATTCATCCCAATCTGAAAATCAAAGTGCTGATGCGCGACGACAAACAAGGCCAGGTCGCGGCGCTGGTGAAATTTCCGCCGGGCTATGTGGAGCCGGAACACGAACATGTCACCTCGCATTGTGTGACGGTGATAGAAGGCGAACAGCATGTCGCCGGCAAGGTACTGAAAAAAGGCGACTTCCACTACGCGCCGCCTAACACCAAACACGGACCATTCAGTTATCCGGTGGGCGGGATTGTGTTTGCCGTTTATCGCTTTCCCACAACCGCAGCGTAGTTCGCAGGCCCTCGTTCAACCGTTGCCCGTCTTCACGGGCCATCCGCACTTTTTTAATCCGCAATGCGCTACGATCAGCAATGACGTCGCGCAGCCACCCACCACTCAGGAGAAACCCATGCAACCACACAACACCACCCATTCATCCCAGCTAGGCAGGATAAATCCCGCCGTGGTTTTCACCAGCTGCGATATCCTGGCGGCGCAGGCGCCACGGCATGCCGCGGCGGCACAATCCGGCTCCGGCTCGGCACAACCGGCGGTCAAACGCCGTGAAGTCGTGGTCAAGGGTCGCCGCGTGAAAACCATCGACGTGCACGCGCACTGCCAGATTCCTGCCGCCTGCAAGGTGATGGGCGAGGACGCCTACAGCCATCATGTCGGCACCATCGTGATGGAAGATGCCCTTCTCAGCACGCGGCTGCGCGATATGGACGTGCAGGGCATCGACATTGAAGCGCTCAGCATTAATCCATTCTGGTACGACGCCGACCGCGATACCGCTGCGGAAGTCGTTCGTCTGAACAACGAAGGGCTGGTGGACATTTGTGCGCGCAACCCCGACCGCTTCGTCGCTTATGCTTCCGTGGCACTCCAGTATCCCGACCTCGCCGTGCAGCAGCTTGAGCACGCGGTGAAAAAGCTGGGCTTGCGCGGCGTGGCCGTCGGCGCGAGCGTGGGCGAGCACGAATTTGCCGATCCGAAGTTTCACCCGTTCTGGAAGAAGTGCGAGGAACTGGACGTTCTCGTGTTTCTGCACCCGCAGGGCACGCCTGACCTTGCGCGGCGCCTCAAAGGCAACGGCGTGCTGGACAACGTGATCGGCAATCCGCTCGACACCACTATCGCCCTGTCACATTTAATTTTCGAGGGCACGCTCGATATGTTCCCGGGGCTGAAGATTTGCTCCGCGCACGGCGGCGGCTATCTCGCGTCGTACATGGATCGCTCGGATCACGGCTGCCTCACCTTCCCCAATCGCTGCAATCGCGTGTTGAAAAAACGCCCGACGGAATACCTGAAGCAGCTCTACTACGACGCCCTGATCTTCACGCCCGAAGCCCTGCGGCATCTCGCGGCCAATGTCGGTTCTAGCCAGATCATGCTCGGTACCGACTATCCTTACCCGTGGGAAGACAAGGCGGTGGATCACATTCTCAACACACCCAGCTTGAGCGACGATGAACGCATCGCGATCCTGGGTGAAACTGCCGCGAAACTGTTGCGCATCAAGTAACACAACACGTAACACGTTCAAGCTCCCAACCCATCAAGGATCAATCATGGACGGCCCGTACACCCGAGCCCTGGCAGAAAATATTGCCGGCAGTTCGTTCTCCAAACTCCCGGCATCTGTCGTTGAATTTGCCAAACGGCTGGTGCTCGATACACTGGGGGTGGGCATTTATGGCGCGACACTGCCGTGGTCGGATCGTCTGCGCGCCACTGCGCAGGCGATGGAAGCGCCGGGCAGGGTTTCAGTGTGGTGTACGCCGCTGCGCTTCTCTGCCCCCACCGCCGCCATGATTAACGCCACCGCCGTGCATGCGTTTGAATTGGACGACGTAGGCCCCGGCGGACACAACGGTTCGGTCACGCTGAGTTCCGCGCTGGCGATTGCACAACACACTGGCAAGCTCAGTGGTCCGGAACTGATCAACGCGCTGGTCACCGGCATCGAAGCAGCCTCACGCGTGAACAACAGCGTGGGACGCATTCCGCACGAGGGCATGGGTTTTCACAACCCCGGCCTGATGGGCACCTTTGCCTCAATGACAAGTGCGGCGTGCGCGTTGCGGCTAAGTGCAGACGACATCGTGCATGCGTTGGGCCATGCCGGGCAGCAGGCGGCGAGCCTGATGTTTACGCACCATGGGGGCATGGGCAAACGGCTGCTGGCGGGCCAGGCTGCGCGCGCCGGCACCTTTGCCGCCTTGCTCGCGCAAAACGGTTTCACCAATGCACCCAACGTATTCGAGGCCGAGTACGGCGGCTTTTGCGCTGCGCACACCGGTAATCGCAACCCGCCGGCGTACGATCTCACCCAAATCACCAAGGACTGGGGCAGCCTCTACGACACCGAACGCATTCGCTTCAAAATGTGGGCGACCCGCGTGCCCAATCACAGCACCTGCGAGGCCATTCGAACGATACGTAAAACCCATCCTGCGCCGGCGCACCAGATCAGGCAAGTGCGCATCCGCCTGGGCAAAGGCTATCTGCAAAACGTCGGCTGGACCTATACGCCAACGACGATCACCTCGGCGCAACTGAATCTGTATTACGTTTGCGCCATCATGCTGCTTGAAAACGACGTGTTCACCGCACAATTCACCGAGGAAAAAATCCGCGACCCCAAGGTGCTTGATCTCATCAAGCGCATCAGCATCTCGCACGACCCGGCGCTCGACGGCAAGAGCTACGTCGAAGGCAATCCGGTGGAAATCGAACTCACCGATGGCAAGGTGTTATCGGCGTGGGGCAAGGCGCGAGGCGACAAGGACAACCCCGTGCATTACGAAGACGTGGCGGAGAAATTTGCCAAGCTCACTACCGGGCAACTGTCGCATCAGAAACAAAAGGAAATTATCGAACTGTGCGATCACCTGGAAACGCTGCCGGATGTGTCGGCCTTGATCGCGGCCACGCAGGGTTAAATACCCATAAAAATATTGTTTTAAAACAAATACTTACCGTTGTGTGCCGACGGTCGCACTGAGTCTTGCAGGGCCATACTGATCAATTGGCGGGCTTGATCCCCGCCACCTTGATCACTTTTGTCCAGACATCAATCTCGCTTTGCAGGAATTTGCGTAACTCGTCGGGTGTGCTGCCGATGGGGTCGCCTCCCTGTGCCGCGAGCTGTTCGACCACCACCGGGTGCTTCAGTGCCTGAACCGATGCACGATGCAGTGTGTTGATAATCGGCGCCGGTGTACGTGCCGGTACAAACAACGCGTACCAGGTGCTGGCACGATAACCCGGCAGTGACGCCGCTTCGGCTACCGTTGGCACATCGGGTGCGGCCCGCGTGCGTGCGGCGGTGGTCACTGCAAGACCGCGCAAATGGCCAGAGCGCACGTGCGGCAACGCCGGCAGCGTGCTGGTGCAAACCATTTGCACCTGTCCGCCGATCAGGTCGATCAGTGCCGGCCCTGCGCCCTTGTAGGGCACGTGCAGCATGGTGATGCCGGCGCGGTAACTCAGCAACTCGTTCGCCAGATGCCCGCTGGTGCCCTGCCCCGATGAACCATACGCGACACGATTCGGCTTGGTCTTGGCCAGTGCAATAAACTCCGGGAGCGTTTTTACTGGCAACGCCGCGGGCACCACGATGATCAGCGGCGTATCCACCGCCAGCGTGATGGGCGAAAAATCCTTCACCGAATCATAGGGGATTTTCGACAGCAGACCGGTGTTCAACGCCAGCGACGTGGCCAGCATACCCAGCGTGTAACCATCGGGCGCGGCACGCGCAACAATCTCGGTGCCCAGCAAAGTGCCGCCGCCAGGGCGCGTGTCGATCACGATGGATTGACCCAGCGACTCGGAAAGCCGCGCGCTCATCAGGCGCGCAATAATGTCTGCAGCACCGCCTGCGCTGAACGGCACGATCATGCGTATGGCACGGGTGGGGTAGTCTGCACTCACGGCAGATGTGCACACTGGCGCCAGCACACCGGCGGTCACCAGCATCAGCACTAGTCGCTTTGCAATGGAAGTCAACATCGAGCGAATATAAAATATATCAATTAAAACAAATACTTATAAGGAACTCACACTACTCTCAGTCAGCACAATTTCCTTCGTCACCGACTTCGTATGTGCTGACACCGGCACGAATACCGAGTGCGATCCCGCGCCACCGGCGACGATGATACTGATGTCCTCAGGCGCCACCGCAATCGGCACCATCGTGTCGGGCGTGACCTCACCCAACTCGGAGCGGCGGCCATTCGCCATGCGCTCGAACTCACTACCCTTCGAGCGGCCGGCGCGAATTTTCGCTTGCTCCCACAAACGGCGCTTCACTTCGGCTTTTCTCCAGCCCGCGCGATGGAACAACGCCGCGTGCTGCGGCGACAAAATAATAAACGGCGCGCCGCCGTACATATAGTCGCTGCTCGCCGGATACTGCATGGTGTCGGCGATCATGGCGAGCACTTCTTCCGCGCCCTTCGCCGTCATGTTCATGCTCCAGGTACCGAGCGCGCCGATGGTGGTTACCGTATTCGCATCGCGGGCAAATCCGCGCTCAACGTGCAGCGGCTCCCATGGATTGGCTTCTTCGTTTTCTGCGCAGCAGAAAGTGTATTTCGACGGCTGTCCTTGTGTCGCCTTGTCGATATCGCCCGGCAGCGCGCCGCCGATATTCAGCAACATCAAACGCAGCGCGCGCCCCAGCGTGGCATTCGCCCATGTGCCCGGGCCCAGACAACCTGCGCCGCTGTTCACCTCCAGCCACTTGGCAATCGGCCCGTTCACCAACAACCACACGGCCGACGGATTGGTGGTCGCCTGTATCGCCTGCAAATGAAATTTCGATGTGCCCACCGCCTCCGCTGCCGCGATCAGCACGGGCAGATATTCGGGATAACACCCCGCCATCACGCCCTGTATCGCAATGTATTCCACGGTCGCAGCGCCCATACCCGGCGCTATCGTCGCCACCACGTCATCCGGCTTGCGATTCGTGTGACGCAACATGCGCTCGACTGCCTGTCGTGTCGGCGGCGCAATAATCAATCCATCGCCCCAGCGGCGCTGAATATAGAATTTGTTGAGGTCGTGCAGATCAGCGGGCGCGTCAACCAGCCTAGCGCGCGGCGCCACAGGTGGGGCAGCAACAACCTCGGCGCTGGCAGGTGCAGCTTCGCACAGCAGCCGCACAATATCGTCAGCGGCTTTTGCTGCGATCTCGCGCAACTCCTCGCGCGAGCGTGTGCCGAACGGATGCGGAATCATCGCCATCGGCAAATCCGGCGAGCCCAGCGCTTTTTGCTGCGCCCGGCCCAATCCGACAAAGCTCTGCGACACCACCGTCAACGCCGCCCGCCCGCGTTTACCCGCTTCTACCGTGTCGTGGATACTCCACGACGTGCAGGAACCTCAATCCCCCGAGCCGGTAATGATCGCGTCGGTCTGCGATACCAGCTCATTCATCAAGGCTTCAGACAAGCCCTGCGACGCACTGCGCTTGCGCTGCTTGACCACGGCTTTTACGCCGTGCTTTTCGATCAATACTTTCGACAAATCTTCCACAAGGTAGTTGAAATTCGGCTTCGAGTTATCGATAAAGCCGATAGTCTTGCCGGCGAGGCTATCGAGCGACTGGCGCGATTTCTGCGGCAGCGTGAGGCATGGCGCGACCGGATCGTAAACTTGCATGGTGCTGGA
>SYEN01000317.1 GCA_005800795.1 Burkholderiales bacterium
GGAAACCACCATGGATCCCAAAGTTCGCCGCCTGCTGCGTGCGCAAATCGAAGACGCCATCGGCGCGGATGAAATTTTCAGCACCTTGATGGGGGATGCGGTGGAGCCGAGGCGGAATTTTATTGAGTCCAATGCGTTGGGGGTGCGGAATTTGGATGTGTGATTCAAGACAGCGCCGGTTGTTGCTATTACTTGCTAGGTTTTCGGGAGGGAGTAATGCGTGACGAGATATGCGACGATTGCAAGAAGCCAGTAGGAGCAGGTCGCTCAATAGCCGCTCATAAAAATCTAGTGCAAACTAAATTCGTTAAGGTTTCATCTGCACTTGGGCCAGCTGATGAATCGCACTCCAAATGCACTACCTGTGGACACGAATGGCTACACGAGACAGGATCACAAGGTTACGGCTGGATCAAATAGCAGCGGCGCATACCTAATAGGCGCTATATGTCGTGAAAATCGAATGGGATCCAGACAAAGCCGAGGTCAATCGCCGGAAGCACGGCGTTACCTTTGATGAAGCCGGTTCGGTATTCTTGGACGCTCTAGCCGTGTCAGGCCCCGACCCAGAACACTCGTTATCGGAATCAAGATACATTACTTTTGGCATGTCGCGTTTGGGCCGGTTATTGACGGTATCGCATACCTACCGGCCCGGCGGCATTCGGATCATCTCGGCCCGCCAGATGACGCGCAGTGAAAGGAAAATTTATGCGGAAAACTAAAGACGAAATGCGTCCCGTGTACAGGCGATCGGACTTTGCGAAACTGGAAAGGGGCAAATTCTACGCGGAAGTAGCCGCTGGCACCTCTGTGGTTTTGCTGGAGCCAGAAATCGCCAAAGCGTTTCCGACATCGCAATCCGTGAACGAAACTCTCGCGGGTTTGCTGGCCTTGGCAAAAAAAACCTCGCGCGCATCACGTGCAAAGCGGGCGCGTTAAGACATTAGGGCGCTGCGGCATTGCACGCTGATCCCCGGCAATAAAGATAAAGCGTATCCCCCGCCAGCCGGTACTGCGCTACCACCTTGGCCGGCCTCAACTCCGCCGCATCAGGCGAATAGGAAATCACAAACCCGTTGTCCCAGGCCGCTGGTGCGAACGTCAGCGCCGGTTGTGGCTGGCGCTGGATATTGAGGTAAGCCGTTACCGCCAAACCCGCTGCCGTGGTGTCGTTACTATATAGCGGAAAACCAGCCGTTCTTTGCAATACTGCCTTTGCGGTCAGCGCATAGTTTTCGCCACGGAATTTTTGTTGGTAGATCGGGAACGCCACTGCCGCCAGCACCAGCTTCACCGCAACCGCTGCCCACAACCAGCGCAACACCGAGCGCACATTGGTTTCGCCTCGCTGCCAAATCGCCACGGCAAACATCAGCGCAACCAACGGCAGCACCGGCATCACATAACGAAAATGGTTTTGCGGTGCGAGCCAAAACGGGATGTACGCTACGGCAAAAATAATCAGTGCCGTGCGCACGGGTTGTTCCGCCAACCACGCATTCTCAGAGCCGCGCTGGCGCGAACGCCACAGCCACCACAACACCAGCAGCGAAACCGGCGACAGCCGCACCAGCGTTTCCAGTGGATACGACACGACATTTTTAAAGTAAGCCCACCCGCCCAGCGGTGCGAGTTTGTCGCCGATCTCGGCCACCAGGCGGCTGTTGTGCGATTGATCGCCCCCCGTCGCTTGCGCCCACAAAAACGGCATGGCCAGCGTGGCAACCGCGACCAGCACCGGCACGGGCCGCAGCAAAAATCCGCGCGCGTCTCGCTGGCACAAAAACACCAGCGCCGCCGCACCGACAAACGCATACGCAATAATGCCCTTGGTGAGAAACGCCGCGGCGGTCAGCAGCAAGGTGCCCGCGAGCCACGCCGCGCGGTGTTGCGCCACCGCCAGCCAGATCGCCGCAATAGCGCCGAACACCAGCATCGCCAGCAGCGGATCGCGATAACCCAGCCAGCCGCGATACAACAAAATATCCGCAAAGGTGACGCAGATCGCCGCAGCCAGCGCCGCTAGCGCGGCATTACGGTAAAGCTGAAACGTCAAAAACGCCAGCAGCAGCCCGCTGCCAGCCGTGGAGAAAATCATGATCGCGCGGGTGGCCGCTGGCGCGTGCTCCCAACCCACCGCGCTGCTGAAAATAATCACCAGCCAGTTGGCGAACACGCCGTGTTTGGCATCGACGCCATACATCCACAGCCGCATCCAGTCGCCGCGTTGCCACATTTCCAGCGAGGAATTCACCAAAATGCCTTCCTCTCCCACCAGATAAAAACCCAGCGTGGGGATCGAACTGGCCACAGCTGCGGCGAACAGCCACCACGCACGGCGCGCGATGATCGAATCGGACGTAGCACCAGGCATCATGCGTCGGCCCCTTGTTGCGCTGACCACAGGCCGGGCATTACACGCCCCGCCTCCAGCGCTCGAAAAAACCGCGGCAGAATGCGCTGGAAACACTCGGGATAAGCATGATGTTCATCAGAGAACTCCGCTGACACGCAGCCATACCGCTCCGCCGCCCCGGCATCAATGACAAACACCCGATGCTGCTTAGCCCACGCATCGAGCGTCGCTTTGGTGCGCGCAAGACAATCGCGCCAACGCGTGTTGCCCAGCAGCGCCTGTTCCATGCCGGGCGCGAGTGGGGGCAGCAGAAAAATCATTTGCCCGCCCCTGGCCGCAAACCGCCCGGCGCTTTCACCCAAATGCCGCAAATAGCTGGCGTTGGGTTCGCCCTGCGCCGCACACAGCAGCTTGGTGTATTTGGAACTCGGCGCTGCTGCTGCTGCGGCCAAAGTCGCTGCCTGCACGGGCGTCAGGCGGCTATCGTTGGCGAATGTCCAGCTGCCGTCATAACGATAGCCCCGGCACAGCCCGCGATTGATCACGTCAAAGTCACGCGCTACGGTCGTGCCAGTACCATCCGCGCAGCGGTATTCAACGCCACCCACATCAAACAGAGCTTGTTGTAAGTATTTGATTTTATTATCATTATTAAAAGCGGCAGAGAGCATGCCCATGAGCGTCGCCACGCGTGGCCACGACAGCGCGTCTTCAACCCGCTTGATGAATGGAACGGTGTTCGAGGCAGCATAGGCTTTCAGCACCGACGCGGCCGACAGATCGGCGTCGCCTGCTGTGCCCGGTTGGTAAAGATTACCCACCGACCAATCCAGCCCCGCCAGCATCCAACGCACCTGCGCCGAAAAATGCTGCTCGATGTAGCGTGCCTCGCCCGAAATTGCCGCCGTCGGATTACCGGTCACCGTCAGGTTATAAACGCGCCACGACGCGGGCAGCACGGCAGGCGTCACGCCCATCAGCGTGGAAGACCCCAGCACCACTGCGTTAATGTCCGGCAGCCGGTCCGCCAGCCGCAGCACCTTGAATGGCCCGGTGTTGCCCACGGGCGGCGCGTAAGTTATCCCGCGCGTGGCCTGCTGCCATTCGGACGCCGTGCGCGTCGCCTCCAGATTGCCAAGGCCACGGTCGCCGAGTTTCAGATTCGCTGCGAGAATCATCGCCAGCGTCAGCCCCAGCACGCCCACCAGCACGAAGAGATAGCGCCGCATCAAAACTGAAAATACAAAAATTCCGACTGCCGGTGCAGATTAACGATCGACGCCAACGCGATGCACGCCGCGATCACCGCAAACGCCACCGTCGGCCGCCATGCCAGCAGACGCGCAGGTTTCTTGTCGCTGGGCAGCAACAAGGCCATCAGCGGAAAACCGCGCGCCATGATTTGTTGCGTGTTCGGTGCGAACCACACCACCGCCAGCAGAATCACGATCAAGTTAATCAGCCCCGCCGGAACCAAGCCGCGCGAATCCGCAAACGCCACGCCGTTGGCCGACAGCCATTGCCCCAGCGCACCCCATTTCGGCAGCCAGTGATCCGGCAACGCAAAGCCATTCAAGCCCGCCATACCCTTCAGCATCGCAATGGCTGTGGACATGTTGTCGGCGCGGAACACCACCCAGCCCACCACCACCGCCGCGAAGGTAATCACACACGCCAGAGCATTGCCCCACCACGTAGTGCGCTTCAAATCATGGCCCAGCCGCATTCGCAACGCGAGCCAGCCGTGGTTCACACACAAATAAAACCCGTGCAGCGCGCCCCAAACCACAAACGTCCACCCCGCGCCGTGCCACAGCCCGCCCAGCAGCATGGTTACCAGCAGATTGATGTAACGCCGCCCGGGTCCCTTGCGGTTGCCGCCCAGCGGCACATACAGGTAGTCTCGCAAAAAGCGCGACCGCGTGATATGCCAGCGCCGCCAGAATTCGATAATGTTCAGCGCTTTGTAGGGCGAATGAAAATTGATCGGCAGCCGCACGCCGAACATCAGCGACAGCCCTACCGCCATGTCAGAGTAGCCGGAAAAATCAAAATACAGCTGAAGGGTATATGCTAGGGCGCCGCCCCACGCTTCCAGAAACGTCGGCGCGATGCCGGCGGCAGGCAGACCGAACAGCGGCGATACATACACCGCAATGCCATCAACCAGCATCACTTTTTTGAAAAGCCCGATGAAAAATATCGTCAGGCCGGTGGCGACATGGCCCGCCTGCATGCGATAGGTGTCTGCCCGCGCGAACTGGCATCATTTCCGCGTGATGCAAAATCGGCCCTGCGATGAGATGCGGAAAGTAGGTGACGAACAGACAATAGTGAATGAAATTGTATTCCTTCACCTTGCCTTGATACGTATCCACCAGAAACGCGATTTGAGTGAAGGTGAAAAACGAAATCCCCAGCGGCAGAATAATGTCCGCCTGCGGCGGCGCCGAACCCAACACCGTGGCGACATTTACCAGGAAAAAGTTGCTGTATTTGTAATAAGCCAGCAGTGCCAGATTGACCCCAATGGCGGCGATCAGCCGCCGCTTTTTACCTTGGGCATCCGCCGTTCGCGCAATGGCGAACCCCGCGAAATAGTTTCCGACAATCGACGCCAGCAGCAGCGCCACATACACCGGGTTCCACCAGCCGTAAAAAAACAGGGAGGCCGCTGCCAGCCACCCGGCTGCCAGCAAGGTACTGACGCGCGCGAACAGGAAGAACAGCGCGAACGCTATCGGCAGAAACAGGAAGATGAAAGCGTGGTAGTTAAACAGCATTTGCGGCGTTGGGTATCGGGAATCGTTCAGTTACTCGACTAAGAGATTTACCACTCTTGTCGTTCCCGCGCAGGCGGGAACCCATA
>SYEN01000318.1 GCA_005800795.1 Burkholderiales bacterium
CCGCTGCGCCACGCCCTTTAACAACTCATCGCCCGCGTCGTGGCCGAGACTCTGGTTCACGTACTTGAAGTGATCCACATTGACCATAAAAGTAGCCACCATACGATCATAGCGCTGCCCATACGCGATGCCGTGGCGCAGGTGGTCAACCAGCAGCGGCCGGTTGGCGACGCCGGTCAGTGTATCGTGGGTCGCGCGCTGCACCATCTCGTCGAGATAGTGCCGCGTCTGGGTGAAATCGGTGACAGTGCCCACCAGCGACGCTGCTTCGCCCGAGGAATTGATCAGGGCCACGCCGCGTTCAGTGACCCAGCGCGGTGTGCCGTCAGGCGCCATCACACGGTACTCGACGTTGTAGCTGCTTCCCTTTAAAAGCTGATTCTGCACGTCGTGAAACGCCATCGAAACGTCGTCGGGCGAAATAATCGACGCCCAGGTGCGCGTGGCGCCATCTACAAACTCGCCCGCTGCGTATCCGGTCAGCCCGAAACACCCCGCACTTACAAATTGCATGGTCCAGTGTTCGTCGGGCAGCCGCTGGTAGACCACCACCGGCAAATTTTCAATCAGCGTCGACAGGTGCCGTTCGTTGTCGCGTGTTCGCAGGTCACGCACCGCCTGCAGCGTGATATCAGCCGCGACACCCAACGTGCCCACCGCGATACCCTTACCGTCCAGCAGCGCGATGCGGTGCGTCACATAGTGGCGCGCTTCGCCTGCCGGGCTGAACAGAAACAGCTTGCCGTGCCGGGCGTTGCGCGACGCGATGACTTCGCCGTCTTCGTGCACGGATTGCTGCGCCAGCTCCAGCGGAAAAAGGTTGAAGTCGGTGACGTCGATGACGTCGATATCCACGCCACCCGTCTGGAACCTGCACAGATCGCGAAACGCGCGGTTCACCACCACGTAACGATGACCGGCATCCTTCACCCATGCCGGATCGGGCATGGTTTCAAGAAAGCTGCTGGCGATGGTTTGCGCGAGTGTATGTATATCCATGACAGTGTGGAGGGCCGCCTGCAGGCCGAACTCCCCGGCCTAAGGCCTGCCGCTACGGTTCAACACGCAGTCCCGCATCCTTGATCAGCTTGCCCCAGCGCGTACTCTCGCTCGCCATGAATGCGCCGAACTGTTCCGGTGTGCTCGATATCGCCGCCACCGCCAGATCCCCCAGCCGCGATTTCACGTTTTGCGTAGCCAGCGCCTTGACCAGATCGGCATTCACCTTGTCGATGATCGGGCGCGGCACGCCCGCCGGAAACAGGATGCCCCACCAATTTACCGCCGCAAAACCCTTCAGCCCACCCTCAGCCAGGGTCGGCAATTCAGGTGTGAACGGCCAGCGCTGTTCGCTGGTCACCGCCATCGCGCGTAACTTGCCGGTTTTCATCGCCTGCATGGCCGGCACCGCATCGGAGAACATGGTGGTGATCTGCCCGCCCATGAGATCGGTGATCGCCAGCGCATTGCCTTTGTACGGTACGGTGATCAACTTCACCTTTGCCAGTTGCTGGAACATCTCGCCGGCAAAATGCGACATGCTGCCCGGGCCGCTGGTGGCGTAGGTCAGTTCGCCGGGACGCGACCTGGCCAGCGCCACCAGTTGCGGAATTGTGGTCACTGGCAGGGTCTTGGGCACCACCAGAATATTGGCGGAAATCGTGATGCGCGACACTGGCGCAAAATCCTTCTGCCAGTCGTAGTTCACCTTCGTAAGCAACGGCTTGGCCACCACCGGGCCGAAATTGCCGAGCAAAAAGGTGTAGCCATCCGCCGGCTGGCGTGACGCGTATTCCATGCCGATGGAGCCGTCGGCGCCGGGACGCGATTCCACCAGCACCTGCTGTCCCCAGTATTCGGACAACTGCTGACCGATAACGCGCGCCATCACGTCGGAACTGCCGCCCGCCGGGTAAGTAACAATAAAACGCACTGTCTTGTTCGGATAATTCTGCACCTGCGCCAACGCGGCGCTCCACACCCCGGCGGCCATAACCGCGCTCAGTACCCATTTGACCCGCTGTTTCATACGCCCTCCGTGAAAATAAATTTGTTGTTATCCAGAATCAATTTACCATGAGGTCCGTGCATGCGCTGTCGTCGACACGGTCAAGAAGTTGCCTAATTTTGATTCTGCAGTTGTATCATAAGTTATTGTTTTTACACAATATTTTATTTTTTGTTACTACCGCCTTCCGGTAGAAACAATTGCAACAATTCATTCAGAAAACGTCGGCCCCGCAAGGTGGGCATTACACGCTGATGATCGCGTGTGATGTAGCCGTGCTGCTCGGCGGTGTCCAGCGCGCGCAGCACGCGGGCCAGCGGCACGCCGGCACGCTCGGCGAACAGCGCCAGTTCAAAGCCCTCGCTCAGGCGCAACGCGTTCATCATGAACTCGAAGCCGATATCGTCAGCGCCGACGTCGTGCGAAGTCTGCACGGCATTGCCGGCGAGCGCTTTTTCCATAAACTGCGCCGGCTGACGATAACGCGCTTCACGCTGCACCCGATCCGGGAAGGAAATCTTGCCGTGCGCGCCCGCACCGATGCCCACGTAGTCGCCGAACAACCAGTAATTCAGATTATGCCGGCAGCGCCTGCCGGGCTGCGCGAAGGCCGACGTTTCGTAATTCTCGTAGCCATGCGCCGCCAGTAGCTTTTCGATTTCCGTCTGCATGTCGGCGGACGTATCGTCATCGGGCAGCTGCGGCGGGTAACGGTAAAAAAAAGTATTCGGCTCCAGCGTCAGATGATAAGCCGACAGGTGCGGCGGCTTGAAGCTGAGCGCGGTCTCAATATCCCGTAACGCCTGCTCAAGGCTTTGTTCGGGCAAGCCGTACATAACATCGAGATTGAAATTATCGAAGTGCTCGCGTGCGATGTCGATGGCGCGACGTGCCTCGGTGTCATCATGAATGCGGCCCAGCGCTTTCAGATGGCGCGGATTGAAACTCTGGATGCCGAGCGACAGCCGGTTCACACCCGCCGCCCGGTAGTCGCGAAAGCGTGCGGCTTCCACGGTACCGGGGTTCGCCTCCAGCGTGATCTCGGCATCGGGGTTCAGCGGCAGCCGCGCGCGCACTCCGGCTAAAATCGCATCGACCGCCTCGCCCGGCAGCAGACTCGGCGTGCCGCCACCGAAAAACACCGTACCGATGCGGCGCCCCCACACGCGCGGCAGCGTTTGCTCAAAATCAGCAATCAGCGCGGCTACGTAATCCTGATACGGCGCATCGCCCCCGCCCTTGACTTCATGCGAATTGAAATCGCAATAAGGACATTTGCGCAC
>SYEN01000319.1 GCA_005800795.1 Burkholderiales bacterium
CGCCTGCTGTATCGTTGCAGCGTCGAGCTTGTAGAGCTTGCACAACGAAGCCAGCCCCGAAAACAACGCCAGCGTGCCGGTGGCGTGGTAGCCGCGCTGATAGTGATCGTTGGTCATGCCTATGCCGAGCTTGCCGCCGACCTCAACGCCGGTGATATAGGCCTCGATGAAGTTCTTGCCGCTCACAGGCGTACTATCCATCGCCGCCATCAGCGCAGAAAGGATCACCGCGCTCGGATGCGCCGGCATCATCGACAGCACGTCGTCGTAATCGAGCGAGTGGCCGTAGGTGCCATTGATCAGTGCTGCGGTTTCGGGGGACGCTGTGCGCCCGGTGCCAAGGATCGGCGCCGCACCCGATTCGCGCAGGCTTTCAAGATATTTCTGCAGCGGCTCGGCCACTTCGGAGCTGACGCCGGCCAAAATAACGGCGAAGGTGTCGGCGATGACCTTGGTGGCGTTTTCAGTGCTGCCGTCTGGACAATCCGCAGCCTGGGTGTTAACGATAAAATCCGCGATGGTTGCCGTGGCGCCCATGATGATCCTTCCCTGTTATGTTGGAGACCCGAAAAAAATGGGTGTCTGAACCGATTGATCTGATTTCCAGTTTATTTTACCCGTGTGCGTAACACCCGAGCCGATTCACCATGACACAGCCCGTTGAAGCCTTGCCCTACGACCCGTTGCTGATCGACATCGCGGACTACGTCGACCGCTACGAAATCCACAACGAGCGCGCCTGTGAAATCGCGCGCTACTGCCTGCTCGACAGCATGGCTTGTGCGCTCGACGCCCTCGAACACGACGTGTGCATGCGGCTGGTGGGGCCGCCCGCGCCGGGCGCGGGCATGATAAACGGCGCGCGCGTGCCGGGCACGAGTTACCAGCTCGATCCGGTGAGCGCCACGTTCAGCATTGGCGCCATGGTGCGCTGGACGGATTTCAGTGATACGTGGGTGGCGCCGCAAACCACGCATCCATCGGATGACGTGGGCGCGATTCTGGCGGTGGCGGATTATGTCAGCCGCGCGCGCATGGCCGCGGGCAAGCCGCCATTGACGCTGCGCACGGTGCTGGAGGCGATGATCAAGGCGCACGAGATTCAGGGCGTGCTGGGTCTGGGACAAGGATTAAATCCGTACGGTATCGATCACGTGCTGCTGGTGAAAATCGCCTGCGCGGCGGTGGCGACTAAGTTGCTCGGAGGCACGCGCAATCAGATCATGGCAGCAACCTCACTCGCGCTTTTCGATCCGCCGTTATGCGTGCATCGCTTTGGCTCCAATACCGGCCCGCGCAAGAGCTGGGCCGCGGCTGAATGCGCAAGCAATGCCGTGCGCCTGGCGCTGATAGCGGTGAAGGGCGAACCGGGGTATCCACAGGTGCTGAGCCACCCAAAGTGGGGCTTTAACAAAACGCGCATGAACGGCGCGGAATTCAAACGCGGCGGCGAGTTTGGCGCGCTGGTGATGGAAAACGTGATTTTCAAAATCATGGGGCCAGTGGTGATTCACGCGCAGTCGTCGATTGAATGCGCGCTAGTGGTATCGCCACAGGTGCGCGAGCGGCTCAACGATATCGCCGCGATCAAACTTTTCACGCACCAGCGCACGCTGGAAACCGTCGATAAAAAAGGCCCGCTGCGCAATCCGGCTGATCGCGATCATTGTTTGCAATACGCGATTGCGGTGTCGCTGCTTCGCGGCAGACTCACCGCGGCCGATTACGAGGACGACGTGGCGGCTGATCCGCGTATCGACCATCTGCGCGCGCTGATGACGGTGCAGGAAAATCCCGCCTACACCGCGCGCTACAACGACAAAACGCTGCGCGCCAACCCGAACGGCATCGAAGTGGTTTTCAAGGACGGCAGCGGCACCGGGCTGGTGGAGCGCGAAAACCCGGCCGGACACCCTCTGCGGCGAAAAGAAGGAATTCCTATATTAATCAATAAGTTAACAGATAGACTCGACCGGTATTACTCGTCCGAACAACGGCAACGCCTACTCGGCTTTTGCCTCGATCACACGCGATTTCAGCAGGCGGGCGTGCCGGAATTCACCGACAGTTTTGCGCGCTGATTTTCAATCATAACCAAACGGAACAAGTTACTCATGGCCAAAGTAAACGGATGGGGGCTTATCGGTACCGGCAGAATCGCGGACGACCGCGTGCTGCCCGGCATTAACGCGTTTGAAGGCAATCGCCTCATCGGCGTCGTCAGCCGCTCGCAGGAGCGAGCCAACGCGTTCGCCAAAAAGTTCAATGCGAAACACGCTTACACCCGTTACGACGATCTGCTGAAGAACCCCGAAGTCACCGTCGTCGCCATTCACACACCCAACGCGCAACATGCCGAACAAGCCATAGCCGCCGCGCGCGCGGGCAAACACGTGTTTTGCGACAAGCCGATGGCCACCAGCGCGGCGGACGCCGAACGCATTGTGCGTGAATGCGAAAAAGCGGGCGTCACGCTGGGCGTGAATTTTCACAATCGGCAAATGCCGTGCTTTATCGAAACGCGGCGTGTCGTGCAAAGCGGCGAAATCGGCGACGTGCTGATGATTCAACTGGAAGCCAGCGCGGGCAGAGGTGCGGCGAGTGTGGCCGCCACCTGGCGGCAGGATCCGGCACAGGCGGGTCTGGGCACCAGTATGAACGTGGGCACGCATGTCTACGACATTCTGCGCTATATACTCGGCTCGGAAATCGTGCTGGTGTCGGCGATGTTCGACACTGCGCCGCACGTGATGGAAACCACCTCGCTCACCACGTTCAGATTCGCCAACGGCGCGCTGGCCCAGTTGAACGTCAATCAGTCCACGCCCAACCCGCACAACGATTTTGTGATCTACGGCAGCAAGGGCCGCATCACCGGCCGCGGCTTAACCCGCAGCCGCGACGGTGGCGAGATGCACGTGCACTTGAACGACGGCACCACGCGGTCACAAAAATATCCTGCGATCAACGCGCATGAAGCCTGTGTGATCGATTTCAGCAAGGCGCTGCTCGAAGGCCGCGCGCCTGCCGCGGGTGGCATCGACGGGCTGCGCAGCGTGCAACTGACCGACGCCATGGGTAAATCGGCTTGGGAGGGGGTGCATGTGCGGTTGGCGGGGTGAGTTTCTTGCCCGAGCCAGTTGCAGGCCGGAACGCTTACCGGTTCCGACCTGCGACTCGGCTGGTACGACGGCGTGCCCCACAAAACAAAACCCCGCCGGAGCGGGGTTTGTCTGGAGCCTAAAAAACAATCAGGCCACTTGCGCCTGCTTTCTGCGCCGCGCGGCGAAACCCAGCAGCCCCAATCCGGCGAGCATCATGGCGTAGGTTTCGGGCTCGGGGACAGCAGATGTGAATTGGGCAAACGAGAAGACGTTACCGCCGTTGCTGCCAATGTTTACGAATGGGCCGAAGGGGTTCGCCGGGCCACAGCAATCGGTTACGGTGTAGTAGTCGTAGCTGGTCGAATCACCGCGCCAAGCGATACGCACGCCGTTGTTAGACTGCTCCCCGGGATTCCAATCGCCGCCAGGGCCGGAGGCGCCGAACGTGTTGAACAGCACCGTTGCGGCGGCCAGCGCATCGGCTTGGGTGGTGAAGGTGATGCTCGGTGCCAGCGCGTTGAACGACTGGCCAGCATTGTTTCCGGCGTCGTCGTACAGCAACGACAGATTGTAGTTGTTGCCGAGGATGTTTACCAGGCCGACATTGACGGTGGCCGGGGCGGCTTGGGCGCCTGAGGCGGCCAGCAGGACGGCGGCGGCGATGAGACGAAGTTTCATGACATTAACTCCTTTAGGTGTTGCTGAACAATTACAACGAGGATGACTTACGGTTAATTCTTACGGTTGAGATTGTCACGCCGGTTTACTGTATAGGCAATAGCCCGAAAGAACTAATTTAGGGGGTAATTCGCATGATTTTTTCTTAATCGAGTTACTTGGGATTGAGGAGTAGAATTTAATATAAGTATTTGTTTTTATTGTATTATTTAGAATAACTTAGCACACGTTGGGCCATATTGCTCCCACTTACCACTTCACGCTCACTACGCGCTCTACCGCGCCCGCAACCGCTCCCTGTCATACCCCGCCACCCGCTTGTAGCGCTCTGACAACGCCGCAATTTCCTCGCGGCTGATCATATCATCAATGTTCTTGAACGGCTTGTCGCCGGTGCGCTTGTAAACCTCGTGCAGGATGGCATCGGGCGGCGCGCTGCGGTTGGCCAGCACGACGTCGCGCGTGGCGGGCAGACGCCTGGCTTCATCAGCGGCGAGCGCGGCCAGCGGGTGGGTCTGCGCATTTGCCTTCATGCCCGCCGGCTTCAAGAGCAATGGGCGGCGAACCCCACTCTCAAGGGCTTAATCGCAGCGCGTTTCCTTCTTCCCATTGCAATTCAAGATTACACGGGATCACGCCGCCTGGGCGTGCCCATACGCCACGTGCTGCGGCCCGATCTCCGCGATGGTGTTGCACGAAACGTTGGCGATGCCGCGGCTGATTTCGCCGCGATAAATATCCAGCGCGCGCTTGGCGCCGTCATAGCCTGCCGCCGCGGTGCCATAGAGCGTGCTTCGGCCGATCAGCACGAACTGGGCGCCAAGCGCGATCGCCTTCACCACATCGCTGCCGCGCCGCACGCCGCTATCGAACACGATGGTGGTTTTGTGGCCCACGGCCTTGACGATATCCGGCAGCACTTCAATCGGCGCCGGTGCGGCATCACAGTTGCGCCCGCCGTGGTTGGAAACGATGACACCGTCAGCGCCGTATTCCACCGATTTCTCGCAATCGTCCGGATGCAGCAGTCCCTTCACCAGCAACTTGCCGGGCCAGATGTCGCGCAGCGCTTTCAGATCATCCCAATTGAGCGAATCGCTGCGGGTTTCCTTGTTGCCGCCGTAAGCGGTGGTGATCTTGCCTTTCAGCTCATCAGGAAAGTTCACCCGCTCGGGCATGCCGCCGTTAGCAATGTAGCGTGCCAGCACGCCCAGCATCCAGCGCGGATGCGAGATGACATCCACTGTGTTTTTGCTGTTGTATGAAAACGGGACAGAAAAACCGTTGCGGCGATTGTATTCACGGTTGCCCGCCACTGCGCCGTCGACTGTCACCAGCAACGCTTCAAACCCTGCCGCCGACGCACGGCGCACGAGTTGGTGCGACAGCTTGCGGTCAGCCCACATATACAGTTGCATCCATAGTGTGCCGCCAACGTCGCCGGCGATTTCCTCCATGCTGGTGATGGAGCCGGTGGCCAGCGAAAACGGCACACCCGCATCACGCGCCGCGCGCGCGAGCTCAAGCTCGCCCTTGTACCACATCATACCGGCCGCACCCGTGGGCGCGATACCGATGGGCATTTTGTGTTGCTTGCCGAACAGCGTGGTATCGAGCTTACGATTCGAAACATCCACCAGCATGCGCGGACGAAACTGAATGCGCTCGAACGCCTCGCGATTGTTGCGCAACGCGACTTCCTCTTCAGTGCCGCGGTCGACGAATTCGAACAGCCACTTCGGCAGCCGCCGTTTGGCCATGTCGCGCAGATCGAAAATATTTTGTGCGTCTGCCACGTCTGGAAAAATCATGGTCTCCTCCCTGGTTGCATATTGTCTGGTTTACTATCGGGTCGATTGTGCCATACCTGCAAACAACAACCGGCGGCGTGCGAGTGAAGGCACCACCATGTGAGCGTGTGCAAACACTGCCACCGGGATCAGGCGATCAAGATTTTCGCCAACGCCAAAACCAGCAGCGTGTAACCCGCGGCCAGCAGATCGTCGAACATCACGCCGAAGCCGTTTTTCAGCGTGCGGTCGAAATGCCGTATCGGCGGCGGCTTCGCAATATCAAACAGACGGAACAGTCCGAACGCCGCCAGTTGCCATAGCCAGCCTGCGGGCGTGAATATCAACACCAGCAAAAAAGCCACCGTCTCGTCCCACACCATGCCGCCGTGGTCCGCCACGCCCAGTGCCGCACCAGCACGATGGCAGGCCCACGTGCCGATTAAAAAAAATACAATAAAAACAGATAGTTGCGTGACACCATCGGTGGTTGCATTCAACACCCAAAACAGCGGGAATGCCAGCAGCGTGCCGAATGTGCCCGGTGCGAACGGTGCGAGACCGACGCCACCGGCGAAAGCCACGATGTGTGCGGGATGCGCGTAGACAAAGCGCCGCGTGGGCTGCAGCGGCGGCAGTATGGCATCAGCCAAAGTGATCAAAGCCCCGTTGTGTGATGCGTAGCGGCATGCCCTGTGCATCGATCACCGCGACGGTGGTTGCACCTGCCGGCGCGTGCACGGTGCGTCCGATACGCGTCACCCGCGTGCGTGTCGTTTTGCCGGCGCGTGCCACGACTGCCCGCCGGGATGGCGGCGCGGTGAAACACAATTCGTAATCGTCACCGCCTGCCAGCAATGCCGCCTGGGCCACGTGACTCGTCGCGCCGTTTGCCGCCACCGAGCGCAACAGCGTTGAGCGTGGCAGCGCATCAAACTCAATCACGGCGGCCACCTGCGAGCATTCACAAATGTGGCCAAGGTCCGCGAGCAATCCCTCGGAAATATCGATGGCACTGCGCGCGATGCCACGTAGCGCCGTGCCGAGTGCCACGCGGGGCGTGGGTCTATCCAGCCGCCGCGATGCAATCGTAAGTAATTGTTTTTTACAGATTATTTCATTATTTTGCGCAGCCACTCCCAGC
>SYEN01000320.1 GCA_005800795.1 Burkholderiales bacterium
TCGGCATCTTCGATCACATCGGCGACGTTCGACAAATACACCGGCGCGCCATTGCGATAGGCCACCACTACTTTCTTGTATTCCACCGCCGACTGCAACTGATCGTTGGCGTCGATGGTGTAGGCACGCTCCGGGCCGTCAAAGCTGCCCTTGGCGGCATTAACGTTGGCCGCGGCTATGGCGGTGCGCACGTCCTCCATCGACAGATTGTTCGCCGCCAGTGCCTTGGGGTTCGCCTGCACGCGCACTGCAGGCCGCTGCCCACCGGACAGCGTAACCAGCCCCACGCCGGTCATCTGTGAAATTTTTTGCGCGACACGCGTGTCAGCCAGATTCTGCACCTGCGTCATCGGCAGCGTTTTGGATGAAATGCCCAGCGTGAGTATCGGCGCGTCCGCCGGATTGACCTTGCTGTAAATTGGCGGCGCGGGTAGATCAGTGGGCAGCAGATTCGCGCCCGCGTTGATTGCCGCCTGCACGCTTTGCACGGCCTCGTCGAGATTGATTTCGAGCGTGAATTGCAGCGTTACCACCGAAGCGCCACCGGAACTGGACGAAGACATTTGCCGCAGCCCGGGCATCTGGCCAAATTGCCGCTCCAGCGGTGCGGTAATCGACGACGCCACCACCTCGGGGCTCGCCCCCGGATAAAACGTCACCACTTGTATCGTCGGGTAGTCCACCTGCGGCAAGGCAGATAGCGGCAGCAGACGATAGGCAATCATGCCAGCGAGCAAAATCGCGATCATCAGCAGCGAAGTTGCTACGGGCCGCTCGATGAAAATGCGGGACGGGTTCATGCGGTCATGCCAGTGTCTGCGCGCACCTACTCGTTCGCCTGTTCACGCTTGCCCCAACGGCCCTTCTCACCTTTTTCACCCTTGCCGCCCTTCCTGCGCGGCTCGCCGTCGCCGGGTGGTGATTCGGAGGCAGCCTCCTTGGATGCGGGGGCGCTGTAGGGTTTACCGGGTTCGCCGGTACCATCGTCGGCTGTGGTCTTGTCAGCTCGCTCGCTTTTCTCGCCCTTCTCCCGTTTGGGCCGGTCGCCGCGCGGCCGATCCTTCTTTGGTGCATCACCGCTATCGGCATCCGCCGATTCAGTGCGTTCGCCCTTTTTGCGGCGTTCGCCCTTGCCACGCGTCTCGCCGTCGGCTTGGCCACCCTTTTCGCCTTTTTCGCCGGACTTGCCCCCTTTGGCGTCTTTCGCGTCCTTACCGTCCTTCCCGTCCTCTGCTTTCGGCGCACCTTCGCCATCACCGCCGCGCCGGCCCTTGCCCTTTCCTTTGCCTTTGCCGTCGCCCTTGCCGGCGCGTTCGCGGTTGGCGATTTCAACTTTCATGCCGTCGCGCAGCCGGTCCATGCCGTCGACCACCACGCGCTCGCCTCCCTTGACGCCGGATTCAACGAGGACGCGGTTGCCCTCTACCACGCTGGTTTTGACCGGGCGCATCGACACGGTTAAATCTTCGTTGACGACATAAACAAAAATGCCCTGTGCGCCGCGCTGGATGGCCGCGCTGGGCACAGTGACCGCGTCCTCGCGCACATCCACCAGCATGCGCACGTTGACGAACTGGTTGGGAAACAGCAGCCCTTCTTCGTTGCGCACCTGAGCCTTCAAGCGCACTGTGCCGGTGGCGATGTCGATCTGATTGTCGACCGTCAGCAACACGCCGCGATCCAGCCTCGTCTTCTGATCGCGGTCGTAGATTTCCACCGGGATGCGTTCGCCACTGCGCCGCCGCGCCAGCACTTTTTGCAGATCGTCCTGCGGAATTGTGAACAGCACGGTGATCGGTTTAAGCTGCGTGATGACCACGAGGCCGGTGGCGTCGCCGCTACGCACGATATTGCCCTGATCCACCAGGCGCAAGCCCAGCTCGCCGGAAATAGGTGCGACGATGCGCGTGTAGCTCAGTTGCAGCCGCGCATTGTCCACTTGGCCTTGATCAATTTTGACCGTGCCTTCCAGTTGGCGTACCAACGCCTCCTGGCTGCTGACCTGCTGTTCGGCGATGGAATCCTGCTTGAGCAACGTGCGGTAGCGCTCCAGATCAACGCGCGCATTGGCGAGCAGCGCCTGATCACGCTGCATCTGCCCCTGCGCCTGCAAGAGTTGCGCCTGAAACGCGCGCGGATCGACTTCCGCCAGCAGCGTGCCCTGCTTGACCGTCTGCCCCTCTTTGAAATGCACGCGCACCAGTTCGCCCTCGACGCGGCTTCTGACCGTGACGGTGCGCGTCGGCGTTACCGTACCAAGCCCGTTGAGATAAACGTTGACGTTGCCGGCGCGCGCCATGCCGGTGGCCACCGGCGCGGGCGGGCCGCCGCGCCCTCCCTTGCCCTTGCCTTTACCCTTGCCTTCGCCTTTGCCTTTTTCGGCGGCAACGGCATCACCCTTGCCATCGCCCTTGCCATCACCTTTGGCACCCGCTTTTGCGTCACCCTTGCCGTCGCCCTTCGCGCCCTCCTTTGCGGCTATGGCAGCAGGGTCGTTCGACGCCTGCCATTGCTGATAACCCCAATAACTGCCGCCGCCCAGCGCTGCGGCACCGGCAATCCCGGCCATCCATTTGGTTAATCTGGTCATTCGATTCTGATTCGATGTTGGTGTCCTGCCAAGACGGAAAATCCCATGCTGATAAAAACGGCGCACTGGCGCCAAGAATAACGCATCCGCACTTCGGAGTTGGCCCGCCGAAACAAACTGTTACAACACCGCCGACAGGCTGACCGGCGCAGGCGGGCCAAGCACGCCGTCCCACGGCTGCCAGGTGGACGCCAGCCGCGCGTTGGGGTGAAAAATCAGTTCCTGGATAACGCCAGGCATACAGGTTTTGCTGCGTTCCAGTTGAGCGAGATCAGCGCCTTCAAATACCACGTCGATTCCCCTGTTCCCATCGGCAGCATTGTGGCTATAGCGCCACACCTCGACATAGTAGTAATAGCCCATCACCTGCCGTACGAACGAAAAATCGGCGCGTTGCAACAACGCCGCCAGCAACGGCGCCATGGGCACACCTCGCCGCTGGGCAAAGCGCGTGACGAAGTTGGCGCGCGTCACTGCGGGGTCATGCCGCATGAGCTGCCGGAAGATCACGTTATCCACACACAGGGTGGCGGCAAAATCGACATAGCGCATCACGCTGCCCAGATCTTCCACCGCGTGCGCCACCAGTACGCACGACAACCGCACGCGCGTGCCGGCGCGTTGCGCGCGCGCGACAATTTCGCGCAGCGCAGCGGCGTCCGGCGATGCCTCACTGCGGTAACGCATCAGACGGGCATTGACACGATCATCCCAGTGGGCGCGACTGATGTTCAGATGCGCGACGCTGGTGTCCGCAATCCAGTCGATCAGCTGCCGGCCTTCGCGTTGATCGAGCAGGCCCGAACCGTTGGTGGTCACCGTGCGCTTGCGCGCACCGTGCTCTTGCAGCGTGCGCAGGATGCGCGGCAGACGCACATCCTGACTCGGCTCGCCACCGGTGATCGACACACTGGGATTCAGCGGCTGCAGTGCCGCCAATACAGCCTGTAGTACGGCAAAGTAGCGCGTGTCATCACGCTCCACCGTTTTCTGCGCCGCGAGCGATACGCCGCGTGCGGCGGGCCGCAACTCTTCCACACAAAACGCACAGCGCGCATTGCACGCCTGGGCACTGTAAATCGACAGATTGGCGTTGGCGTAAATTTCGGCGGGCTTGCCCCACAGGTCCAGCTTCACCGTCCCCCGCGCGGTGCTGTTCTGCGCCAGGTCAAACGCTTCGCTCTGCGCTTCACGCCACAGTGGCAGATAGGGTCCGTACGGCGCGTTCACGCGAGACCAACCATGCTTTCCGAACGGCCAATGAGATCGGGGCCGAACATGCGCCCATCGGGATTCACCAACCGGAAGTTTTCGCCAGCGAGATGCGGTGCGTCCCACGCTGTTTCGTTACCCGCCAGCCCGTAGCGTTGCAGCCAAAACACATTGGCGCGCGGCATCAGCCCGGCGGCGCGCACCGCGTCGAGAACAGCCTGATCGTCGTTGTCGTAGCCCCGGCGCAAGCGGACGTTGTAGATCACTTCACGCGCGCCGCCGAGCTGTTGCAACGCGCTTTGCACCTCGGCAGCCAGGTGCAACAAACCTGCATCGTGATCCATAAGATATTGATTTATACAGAGTTTTACCAACAGCGGCTCACCCAGCCGGGCAAGCCAATCGCGTAGTCTGGCAGTGCGGCGCGGTATTGCCACGCCATTGGTGCAGAGAATCAACTGCCTGCAACGCTTTTCAGCACGCAGGCGTGCAACGAAATCCCCGAAGTGCGGATGCAGCGTCGGCTCGCCACCTTCGAGTTGCACATCAAAATTGCCCGCCGCGGGAAGGCTCGCTGCGATTTGCGCCCAGGTGATCCACGTGTTGCCCGCCGGCGATGAATAAGTGCTGCACCACGGGCAGGCGCGATTGCAGTGATTGGTGAGCGCCACATAAACGCGGTGCGTTCTTCCCGCGTAAGGATGATCGTGCGGCGTTCCGTTGGAACCATCATGCGGCGCCGGCTTCATGTCATTCCTCGATCATTTTGCTGACGTAGGGAATCACTTTGTCAGCCATGCCACGATAGCCAAGTTGCAAGTCTTCAATCAGCGTCATGGACTGCCCCAGCAGCAAGCGCAATTCTGCTTCGAGTTCATCGCGCGGCCAAGCTGCCGACGCGAGCGTACGGTAGGTGAGCTCGCAAGCGGCGTTTTCCCATTGCACAAATCGATGTTGCACCAGCGGATAGCGGCGAAGCACCGTGGCGACATCCTGCGTGGTGACGCGCGCGCCAGCCACCGCGCGGAAAACCACCGGCGAGCGGCCATCCAGTTGCTTTAGCCTTGGCATCGGGTCTCCGCACGGACAAGGCGTGTAGTCGAGCCGCCCCCAGTCGCTCGTGCGATATCGCAGCAGCGGAATGAACGGATTGCGCCCCCCGGTTACAGTAATCTCACCGATACCCGTGGTGGGTTGGCCATCGGCATCCAGCGTTTCCAAGTGCACATCGTGGGGCAGCCAGTGATAACCGTGCCCTTGCGGGCAGGCGTAACCGAGCGGCCCGGTTTCGGTGAGCGAGTACCAGTCGATCACCGGACAGCCATAGGCGTCTTGCAACTTTTGCTTGAGCGCGGTGGACATCGCCACTGCGGTAGTCACCAGGGCTTTCGCGCCTCCGCCTATATCCGCATCCAGCATGTCGGCGAAACTCAGCGGATCGCCGGAAAAAATGCGCGGGCGGAAGTGTCCAAAGAACGCACGCCGCGCGTTCACATCCGGCCACTCATCGGAGAACAGATTGAGCTTGGCAAACCCCGCGCCGCCCCACGCCGCCATCACCGTGGGGTAAGTGACAGTATGGCGCTGCGAACCCACCAGAAAACACGCCGTCTCTTCCGGCGCAAAACGCGTATCTACGCCATACCGCGCCAGTGCAACATTTAGCAATGGGATATAACTTGCCACCGCCAGCGCGTCCTGCGGCACCAGCAGCGCGTGACCCGTCGTGCCCGCCGTGCGATAAATTATCATGCGTTTGAGGGCCACATCGTCTGGCGTGAGCCGGTCGGCATGCATGGCGACATCCTCGCGCGAGGTCGTCGGCAGTTCCTGCCAGCGTTGTTCGAGATCGCGTTCGATCAAGCCCTCGCCAAAGCGCAATCGATACAGCGGTGTCTGCGCGATGCGTGAGGTGGCCCAAGCAAGCATGTCGTCATCGGGCTTTGCCATGCGCGCGCCGCGCTGTGCGTGCAAGGTTTTATCAAAGCGCGCAAGTTGCTCAACATCGTCAGCCTGCAATCGGTCACCCGCCGGATGGTTCCACACGGGCGCGCAAGCATGCCCATACAAAGCCGCCAGCGTCGCCCGGCTCGCGGCATTGGCCGTGGGCGACAGTTGGTAGAGGCGTTCGAGTGTGGGTGTTTGGGGGAAGCTCATGAAATTCAAAAACGATTAACTGCAGATGAATGCAGATGAATGCAGATGAACGCAGATAAAAAAAACTCTGGCAAATCATAATATTTCCTTTAAAAACAATGTGTTACAAAGACCGCTCATCTTCAGAACTAATCTGCGTTCATCCGCGTACATCTGCGGTTAAACATGCAGTTGACCTTCGCTGTCGTTCACTCCCGCGTACCCTTGGCCGCCGCTTCCTCCGCCGCCTTGCGCGCCATCTCCTCGCGCACCTTGCGCGCGCGTTCCTCTTCCTCGGCACGGCGCTTCTTCGCGGCTTCCTGCAAGCCGCGCGAGGCAGCGATCACGCGCTCGCGCTCGACGCTGGAAATTGACTCCAGCCGTTGTTGCGCCTGTTTTGCGTTTTCACCTTGCGGCCGCAACTCCAGCGCCTTCAGACAAAGCCGCGCCAGCTCCTCGCGCCGGTCGTCGTCATTCACCAGAGCTTCGGCTGTGGTCACCGCGGCAAGGTCACGCACGACAGTGACTAGCCACACTTGCGCTTGCGCGGGGTTAGCCTTGCCTTGAAACCACGGGTCGGCAAGCAGCCAGCTTCCCACCTGCGTAGTGCGAATCAGATTGCGCTGTTTCTTGTCGAGCTTCGCAGGGCGCAACGACGCCAGCCAGCGCGCATCGGGATTCAGCAGCCCAAGCCCGCGCAGCACATCGCCCGTCACTGCGCCCGCTTCGAGTCCAGGCGCGGCGCCGCTCGCGGGTTCGGCCAGCAAGTCCGACGGCATCTCGGAAACACGCCGCATCAGATATTGCAGCAAGGGGCCTTCGACGGTCACCGTTTCACCTGTCCCCACAAATCACTCGAAAACTTGCGCGCAAACTCCAGCACCTCTTCCCATTGCCTCACATACGCGATACGCCAGCCTTGCGCCAGGATATGCTCGGCATGTTTATTACCTTTGGAAACCACGGCGTTAAGCAGCATGGTGCCGCCGCCGCCCGCCGCCTGCAACGCGGCTTGCGCGGCATCCCAGCCCAGGCGCGCGCGGCCCTTGCCTTCGGCGGAATCCAGCGAATTGAAGATGTCGGTGTCGGTCACAATCAGAATATGCACCGGGCGTTTGCTGGTTTTCCGCTTTTGCAGCTCTGCCACCATGTCGTCGAGCCGGAAGATACCGTAGCTATAACCCGTGCCAAGGTATTGCGTCATCAACCCCAGCACCGGCGCCTGCTCGCGCAGAAAACCTTCGGTGGCGATGGATTTGCCGACCTCGCCCGACAAACAAGCCATCACGCGGCCACCCGCGCGCAGAGCGGATAACGTCACAATGAATCCTGCGAGCACCGGGTACGACAGGTTCACCGTGGGATTGGGCATGGAGCCGGAACAATCGATGCCCACGTACAGATCAAACGGCTCCTTGTGCGGGTCGCTGCCCGGTGTGTCGCCATACACGCGCGCGAGCGTGGTCACACCCGGCACCACATGCGGGCTCATCACCACACTCTCGATCCAGTCCACCTCGGTGAGCGAGCGGCCAATGTCCCAGGTCTCCATCCCCTCCGGCATGGGCTCCTGCGCGTGCGGTGTTTCTTTCACCAGAAAACGTATGAGGTACGGCATCGCACGTTCGCGGTAATAACGAATGGTGATATCGGCGTCGCTGGCGTTGCCGTTCAACTGTTTGATCAGTTCACGGTACTCGCTGATATCGCGGAATTGCTTTTCGGATTTCTGCCCGCCGGGGCCTTTGCTGTGATCTGCATCATCGTCACCTTGCGGCCCCGATGCGTCACCATCCATTTTTTCACCCGCCACCAGCCGGTCTTCCGACGGGTGCAACACCGGTTCCAGTTCATCGTCGTCGATGCCGGATAATCCGTCGGGCAACTCACCACCTTCGCCACTTTGATCGCCTTCGCTATCCAACAAGCGGCTGGCCGACTTGCGCAGCTTATTGCCTTCGTCCTTGGTCAGGTAAGTCAGACATAACGCACCAAACGACGACGCGCCTTTCATCCAGTCGCGCGCATAGACGCGAATCATGCGCGCGCCGAGTTGCGCATCACCTTCCTGACCGGCTGTCAGCGGTTTTTTCACCAATGCGCCGCGCTCAAGCTGCCACAGGATTTCGTACATGCGCAGATAGATGCGCCACAACACACTGCTGCCATCATCACCGAGCTTGGCGTAGATGCGATCAAGACTCAGCCCATGGCTGCGCTGCAAACGGTCGTTGATGAACAAATCCGCATAGAGGTTGGCGATCATCGGTGCGTGTTCTTCCACGCCCGGCAGCCCGCGACGCACACGCGCCAGCAACCGCCCTTGATCGGTGAGATCACCGGGGCAGTAAATGTGATGCCCGATCTCATGTGCCATGATCTCCAGTGGAAACGCTTCCAGCCCGCGCTCGGCGATGTCCAGCAAGTTAAGTACCACTGCGTGATCGGTGAGCCGGATCATGGCGAAGCTCATGGTGAGATGTTCCTGCTTCGCCTGCTTGTGCGTCATGCACCAGCGCGGTTCTGTCAGGCGTGCATAGGAACTCCACAGCGCCAGCGCGTGCGGCCATTGCTCGCGCCAGGTGTCGCGTAGCGTTTCAAGGTCTACAACTGCGGGCATCGTGCGGGAACCCATAACACCGATAGCATCGCAGTCACCCTATAGATTCCCGCCTGCGCGGGAATGACGCGGTGGTATGTGACACACTCAATACTTGGATGAACCTTCATGTCACACGAACTTCGGGCATCGCAGCAACGCCACCTGATACGAGGTGCGCAGCACCACCGCCAGGATGCCACCCTGCCACACAGCGTCATGCGCAGTTTCGAGTTCGGGAAATGGGTGCGTGCGGCCGGCTATCACCACAAAGCCGCCGTCACCCACCTTGGCGGCGATGCTCTTGTCACCCGCTTCCAGCGGCCACTCGGATGCAGCGCCGATACGAACACACTGCTGACCGTAGCCATCGGCCGCCAGCCACCATGTGTGCTGGCCATCACTCGCGGCCATACGCCCGCCCGCCCTGCCGATTGCTGGCAATGCGGCGAACGGCCCGCCCATTCCGCGAAAGCCGCCACACCAGCCCAGCCATTCCGGCTTCTTCGGCGGCTCTTTTTCTTCCGCGCGCAGGGCGGGGTGTTGCGCCAACGTGTTCCATAGCGCGGCGTCTGGTGTAAACGAGAGATCGAGCGCCGAGCGCATCCAGTCGGCAGGCAACGCGGGCGCATCACGCAATGCGGCCTCGCGCTGCGACGCCAACCCCGCGCGCCATGCAATGACACGGCCCAGCGCGAGCGCCTGTTCCACCGTCGCGGACGTGGCCACGGGTTTCAGCACTGCCGCCATGCGCTGCGTCCACTCCTTCGCACGTGCGCCATCCACGGTGCAAAGCTGATGCAGCGCATTTAACAGCGCACCCGACACGCGCTCCGGCTCTCGCGCCACCAGCGGCGCCAGCGCCGCCAGCAACTGTTTGTAACATGCGGCGAAAACCGCATCACGCGACACCGGCCCGAGCCATTGTTTCGCCACCAGCGGCAGCGCCTGATCGTAGAGCACATCGATGACGCCATCCACCGCGGCCGCATCCTGCGCCGCGACGATTTCAGCTACGGGGCTTAGTGTCTCGCGCAGAAACGCGTGCCATGCCTCCGGCGTCAATGTGCGCTGTTGCTGCTGCGCGGCAATAAAGCGTTGATTAAAATCCGCGCGCCGCGCCTTTAATACCGCCGCCAGCGCAGCGCTGACCGCACCCGTCATGATTTATTCACCAACCAGTGCAGGTAGTTGGTATAGCGCTGATGCAGATATTTGAGCTTCAGAATGTCGTCAAAGCGTGGCCCATGCACCTTGCGTTGCGCGGCCCAGGTTTCGAGCGTGCGCTCGATCTGCGCGAGGCGCTTGCGCACCTCGGACTCTGTCAATCCATCCAGCCCCTTTTGAAACTCGGCGTCAAAACGCGCCACCGGGTCGTCCTTGTCGAGATTGAGCCGGTCAAACTCCTGGCACGACAGGTCAAACAGTTGCCGCAACCAGCCGATGCGATCGACTCGATACACCGTCTGCCCGCCCTGCTCGAAGTACGGCGCGTCGGCGTTTTGCGTGAGCTTGTCGTGCAACACAAACGGCAGCACCTGGCGGATATCCTCCAGCGTGACAAACTCGTCGCCGCGAAACCACGCCATCGCCTTCACATACACCAGCACGGTCATCAGCGCGCGCACTGACAGGCCGTTACGCGTTTGCAAGCCGAGGTCTTTTACCTTGTCCTTGCCGGTGTCGAGCGCATCAAGCTGGTGAAACTCCACCCCTGACAACTTGACCGTGTCCTTGGTTTTGTATTCGAGCTGCGCGGCGGCGTATTCATAAAACTCAAACTGACTGGCGAAGTGCTCAATGCGGCGGCGCAGCGGGTCGGGTAATTTGATGGCCAAAATGTCCGCATTGGCCTGATCGATCTCGGCTTCGTTAAAAATAATGGCGCGCGGCACCAACGTCTCCGGTTTGATCCCCGCCTCAATGCGCGACAGCAGATCACCCAGAAAACGCGGGTTAAAGTGCAGCGCCTTCACCACCACGTCGATACGGTCGCGCAACGCCTCGATCACCTGATAGGTGCCGCCACCCGCATCATCGTTGGCGGTGAGATACCACGCTGCTTCCGGGCACTCGTAAATCTGATCAAGCAGCTCCGCGTAGTTGTCCGCCATGACAGTGAGCAACGCCGACTGCGTACGCGTGGGAATACGATTGTATTCGTCGATGATCTTCACGCGCATCGCCAGCCACTTGCGCCAGGCGATGCGGATGTTGTCCATGCTCTCGGCCTTCACCAGGTCGCCGGGCAACGGGTTGCCCAACAGATCGGTGATCGTCATCTGCGGCTGGCCATGCTGAATGGCGCGCTTCACGTCCTTCAACGGATAACCCGCGAGTATGCCCATCAGTATGGCGCTCGCCGTCTTGCCACGCCCCGGCCCGCCCACCAGCAGGCAGCGCTTGCGCACCACCAGGTTCAGCAGCGGTAGCAGCACAAAGCTCGAATAACTTTGCCCCGATGGCAAACGCAGCACGCTTTTCTGGTCGCCAAAGGTGTACTGCGGCGATGGCCCGTCCTGATACTCGATGTCGTAGAACGGGTTGATGATGGCCTGATTGACGATCCAGAAATACGCCTGGCGCAGCTTTTCATCGAGCGCGACAGCACTCGCGCCCGCTTGTGATTGCGGTTGCGCGAGCAGGCCGTCGTAGAGATCAGCGACATCGAAAGTCTTCGATGGTTTTGCCTTCGAGGGTCTTGTCGGCGACTCGGAAACTTTTTGGAACATGTCCAGCAAACCCATAAATAACCCTCGCTGTTTTTTAACCGCAGATAAACGCAGATGAACGCAGATAAAATCCGTTAAAAATAATCACTTACAATGCGCCCGTCTTCATCTGCGTTCATCTGCGTTTATCTGCGGTTAATTCGATCTGTAGTATCACTCCCGATGCCCTGCGTACTTGTGCACAAACTCCTCCTGCACCGCCGTTTCCACCGCGCGCGGTGAACGTTTCTCGCGCACCAATGTTATTGCTGCATCGGCGCGCATGCCTGAACGTGTAAGGTAACTCGCCGCCACCATGCCGGAGCGGCCGAGGCCCGCCATGCAATGCACCGCGACTCGTGCGCCGCTGTTGAGCGCTTCGTCCAGCCATTGCGCGATGTTATCCATCTGCTCCAGCGTGGCAGCGCGTTGATCGAGCAGTGCGTCCTGACGGTGTTTTAATCCCGCTGTCTGCACTGCGCTGGCGAGTGACTCGACGCCGCGCGCGGCGAGTTCATCATCCGTGATCAACGACAGCACATGGGTGACGCCTGCGGCCTTGAGGCTCGCGATATCAGTGGCAAGATCGCGTCCATAGTCGCGCCGCCCCGGCAAAATGGTAATGCCCAGATTGGGTTTGATCCAATCCACCCGCAGCGGGCCGGTGCGCGTTAATCGATGCTCGATGATGGCAGCCGCGCGCCCCGCCGTGTGCAAAGCCCACAAGCGTTGCCAGTGGTTGCACTCCTCAAAGCCCATGGTGTGCAGGGCATAACGCAACTGCGCGATCAAGAGTTGCAGCGGGTCACGGTCGCTTTGCAGCAGCGCCGGGTAATACGAGCGCAGTTTGCGCACGGTGTCCCATGCGCGCACGAACACCGGCGTGGTGATGTTCCCCTCAGCCGCATGCGGCAATTCGCCCGCGAGATCCCGCACTTCGAGCAAGGCCCCGGTGACGCGCACCGCTTCCGCCAGTTCCGCCGCGCTGGTGTCCGGCGTCCAGATGTACAGCACATCATTTTCCAGCTTGGCCAAGTCTTTGATGATATGGCCGCGATGCGTGTGGAAAAAATCAATGAGCCACACATTCTGGTGCGCATCCAGAATAATATTGGCGCCATTCAAATCGCCATGTACATGCGCAAACCACCACGAGCGCGCGCGCTGGCGCGGCAACTTGTCGAGCACATGCTCGTAGAAGCGGCAGACGTTAGGCGTCGTCATTCCGCCTGGCAGTGCCAACGTTTCACCATTCGCCGGAGCACCCAGCAATTCCTCAACACGCTGGCGCACATGCGGCGCCCATTTCGCGCTAAACGCGTAGTACTCAAACAAATCCGCACGCTCGCGCTCCGGCGCGCTGTAAAGCCGCGCGAGCTGCTCGCCAAACACGGTGTCGAGGATATGCTCGACCTCCGATTGCGGCAGGCCATCCATATAGAGCCGCTGAAAGGTATTGGTCACGCCCTCGCCCATCGCGGCATAACGATATTTAATCGCGCCACGCTCGCCCCAGTCGGCAAAATCGGTGATGCGTGGTGCGGAGTTGCCCAGCACCTGTTCGATCTGCTCAAACGCGGCGCGCTCGCGGCCTGTGGGCTCGCGTGTGCCGATCTTCACCACGTGTGGCGTCTGGCGGCGGCGTTCACGATCAACGCTCTCGCACGCCAGCACCAGGTTGCCGGAGAAACCGCCAGTCAACCCTCGCGCGCGCACGCTGCTGCAATCGCGGAACAGATACGCCAGCAACTCACGATCGGTGTCGGTGGGCGCCATACGCGTGTCAAAGCTCACCTCGGGCCGGTACGCCGCAACAGCCTGCAAGGGCGCTTCATCCAGCGTGCCGCCAAGAAAATCCACAAAGCCGCCGACTGAATCGATGATACGCACGCCGAGCAGTTTTTGCAGTTGCTCCAGCGCGAGAAAATGCCCGCTGCGGCTGGCGCTCGCGGTCAGCGCCGAGCACACGGCAATCTCGGCATCGGGGTAACGCGTGCGCAGTTCGTACGCAAGAAAATCACCTTGGCTTCCGTCCATACGCCCATCACGCCGATGCGTTGCGGCGTTGCCAGTTCGTTGGCAAGCGGCGTGCCCAGAAAATCATTCAGCCCCGGTGAATCGATCAGGGTGACGCGCTTGTCAGCCGTCTCCGGCACCGCAAACGCAAACGCCGCGCCCGGCGTGCCCTTGATGCAATGTGCGCCAAACTGTGCCAGATGACGCGCCTGCTCCGCATCACGGTCATCGTGCCAGTCGCGGATATGCACCAGTTTCAATTGCGCGTCGGGCTGTTGATAAGCCCAGCGCATCACACGCGCGACCGGCCCCTCGGTGGGTGTGTCGCCCATCAAGCGCCGTGCCTCTTCAAAACCGATGTGCAGCAGATGAGGCAGCCGGTCGTAACGCCCGACGGGTGCTACGAAATCGTGTTGCAGACACTGGGTGATGAGGACGGCGTTGTTCATATCAGTTGGCGGTAATGCCCAATTCCTTAATGATGCGGCCCCACTTGGCCACCTCGGCCTTGATGTAGGCGCCAAAAACCTCGGGCGTGGAAGTATAGGGCTCCAGACCCACTTTGATCAGCACCTCGCCCGACTCAGGACGGTTGATGGTTTGCCCGATCTCACAACTCAAACGCGTGATAACGGTAGGCGGGGTTTTCGCCACCACCACAAAACCGTAGCAACTGCTTGCCTCGAAACCCGGCACGCCGGACTCGGCGATGGTGGGCGTATGCGGCATCAGTTTGGAACGTTGCGCCGTGGTCACCGCCAGCGCGCGAATGCGCCCCGCGTTGACGTTGGTCACCGAGGTGGGCGTGGACGCAAACGACAACTGCACCTGGCCCGCCAGCAAATCCACCATGGCGGGCGCGCCGCCCTTGTAAGGCACATGCAACAGCGAGATTCGGGTCATCGACTGAAACAGCGCGCCGGCCAGATGGCCCGCGCCGCCCACACCCGATGAGCCATGCGCCAGCGCTCCGGGCTTGGCACGCGCCAGCGCGATCACATCCTTGACCGTCTTCACCGGCAGCGAAGGATGCGCCACCAGTACGCTGCCACTGGTAATGGCCTGCGTGACCGGCGCCAGATCGTTGGCGGGGTCGTAGTTCATCTGCTTGATAAAAAACTGGTTCACGCCGAGATTACCCGCCGCGCCCAGCATCAGCGTGTAGCCATCGGGCGGTGATTTTGCAACCAGTTCGGCAGCCAGCGATCCGTTGGCGCCGGCACGGTTGTCGACAATGACTTGCTGACCGAACGTTTCGGTCAGTCGCCCCGCTACCAGTCGCGCCACTGCATCGACGCCACCGCCCGCTGATTGCGAGGCAATGATGCGCACGGGTTTGGTGGGGTAGGCAGGCATTGATATTTGTGCGTGCGCGAGCGCACTCAGCACAACGCCCGCGAATGCCGCACCACAGACGGTTAGTGTCGTCATGGTTCCACTCTCATTCGACACTTACTCCTCGTACGGGTGGAAAGGTGACTTACAACCGCGCTTCGTCGACTTCCAGTCCCACGCAATGTTGGCCCACAATTTCGTAATGCTGAAAGCGCGCCTGGCCGTGCTGCGTGATCACGTGCATATCGTGAAACAGGCGCTGAATCAAGTGGCCGTCGAACACCACTGTGGCGCCGCACAGTGGATGAAGACCATCGACCACTTCTGCAGCCAGCCGTATGGCGTGCGTCGACGCGAGCCGCAGGTTGATGCGCGACGCCAAACTCGCAGCAGGTCCGTCAGTTGACAGGGCCGACTGCCAGATTTCTTCTGCTGCAGACAACAGATACGCCCGGCCGGAGCGTAGCGCCGCTTCGGCTTTACCGACGGCAAACTGGGTAATCGACTGCTCACGCAGCAAACCCTTCATGTTGCGCGGTGCCTTCGAGCCCGCGACCTCGAAAAATGCCTCCAGACAGTTGCGTGCAAGCCCGAGCGCGGCCATGCCGTCGCCCGCACCATAGGCGAGCGTGATGGGGATCTTATAGCGCGCACCTCGATTGACGAGCGGCGCATCGTTCGGAAACACAGTGCGCTCCTCGGGGACGAAAACGTCTTTCACCTCGAAGGAATGGGTGCCCGTGCCGCGCATCCCCTTGGTATGCCACGCGTCGATAAGCTCGACTTGCGCCTTGGGCACCAGGCAATAACGGGCCTCGGGTTTGCCGTTGCGTTGCCGCACCGCACCGTTTTCGATGACCTGCGCGTGGGCCGCGACCCACGACGCATGATTAATGCCGGTGCTGAACGGCTGCCGGCCCGTGATGCGAAAGCCGCCGGGCACGACCACCGCCTTCGCCGTTGGCGCCGGGGTATTTGATACCACGCTGCGTGGGGTGTCTGTCCAGATTTCGCGCGCCGCAGGGGGCGACATACGCGCCGAGTAGGTCGCCCAATTCGCCCCCTGACTGACTGTCCACGCGGTGCTGGCATCGCCTTTGCCCAGCTCCTCAATGACTTGCAAATAAGTCGGGAAATCGACTTCCGGGCCGCCAATCGCACGCGGCACGCACATGCGATAAAAGCCGGCGTCAGCGAGTGCATGGAACAGCGGCTTTGGCAGCTCGCGATCCGCATCAATCTGATCGGCGTAGCTTCTGATCAGCGGTACGAGATCGCGGGCGGCATCAACCAGCGACGAATGAGGATTGGCAGCGGCAGCAGGTGCATTGGAGGACATATCGCAAAATCCGCTTCAGTTATTGAAAGGAAATGCACAAAGTGTGCTGCGATATGCCTTGTTTGTCTAGCCGGAACCGAAGGCTTGGGGACAGGCATGCGATGTAGCAACCCCTTTTCCGAGTCTCTGCAATTCTTTCACGAATGCGCCGTCGCCCTCATGCGCGCGTTCAAGATCATCGTTGTGGTCATACTCAAACCCGCAAAACCCGCTTATGTCTTCAACGCCTTATAGCGTACACGTTTGGGCCGCGCACCTTCTTCGCCCAGACGTTTTTTCTTGTCGGCTTCGTATTCCTGGTAGTTGCCGTTGAAGAACACCAGTTGCGAATCGCCCTCGAAGGCGAGAATGTGTGTGGCGATACGATCAAGAAACCAGCGATCATGTGAAATCACCAGCACACAGCCGGCGAATTCCAACAACGCGTCTTCCA
>SYEN01000321.1 GCA_005800795.1 Burkholderiales bacterium
CCCTCAAATAGTTGGCCGCACAGCTAAAAACCGTGTGTCCGCCGCTTGTTTTCACTCTGGTAACCATAGGTATCCTCTAGGATACTTTGGTTACGAAACGCCCTAATTACCAAAACAATTACTTATATTTAATCTATCTGCTAGTGGGCAGCACGCAGTGGCAACACTTGGCGGTGGCAGCCGACGCGCCCTACCCCGTGCGCCCGATGCGCATCGTCACCGGCTTTGCCGCGGGTGGGAACACAGACATTATTGCGCGCTCGGTGGCGCAGAAACTAACCGAGCGCATGGGCCAGCAGGTGATCGTGGAGAACCGGCCCGGTGCGGGCAGCATGTTGGGCACGGAATATGTGGCGCGCGCCACGCCCGACGGCTACACGCTGCTGCTGGTAACCGGCGCGATGACGTCGCAGGCGGCGGTAATGAAAAAGCTGCCTTTCGACGCCGCGCGCGATTTTGCCTACATCTCCAATGCCGTGACCTACCCTTTCGTGGTGGTGGTGAAGCCTGACGCACCGATGCAGAGCGTGAGTGACCTTATCGCCGTCGCCAAAAAATCGCCCGGCAAATTGAATTACGCGTCTGTGGGCATCGGCTCGGTGTTTCACCTGGGCACCGAGCTCTTCAACGCCATGGCCGGTGTCGAGATGGTGCATGTACCGTTCAAGGGCGGCACCGAACACATGATCGCGCTGATGGGCGGGCGCATCGACGTGGTGTTCGACACGCTCACCGGCGCGTTCCCGCACATACAGGGCGGACGCATGCGCGCGCTGGCAGTGACTTCAGCCGAGCGTGCACCAATGTTGCCCAACGTGCCCACGGTGGCGCAAACGCTTCCGGGCTACGAGGTAACATCATTCTCCGGTTTTGCCGCGCCGCGCGGCACGCCGCCGGAGCGGGTCACCCGATTGAACCGTGAGATGCGTGCGGCGCTGGGTGAGGCCGATATCCGTAAGCGTTTCATTGAACTGGGCGGCGGTGTGCAGCCCAGCTCACCGGAAGAATTTACACGGCACGTGATGAATGAAATCGCAAAATGGAGGAAGGTCGCGACGGAGAAGAAGATAGAAATTCAATAAGATCCATAACTCACATAAACCAATCCTACATGCGCCAATTAACCAACCCCATCATTATCGATGTTGAAGCATCCGGTTTTGGCGGGATGAGTTACCCCATTGAAGTGGGTATAGCGCTGGATGATGACACCAAATACTGCGCCCTGATCATGCCCGCGCCAGAGTGGGATCACTGGGATGAAGGCGCAGAAAAGGTGCATCGGATTGCGCGGGATGTTCTGGAAACCTACGGCAAACCTATTCAACAGGTGGCGGCAGAACTTAATGCGCTGCTGGAAGGCAAAACGCTTTATACCGATGGCTGGGTCGTAGATAAGCCGTGGCTCACCACCCTTTTCCATAAGGCGCAAATAGCCATGAAGTTCAACGTGAGCCCGCTGGAAATGATTTTGTCAGAAGAGCAGATGGCGCGTTGGCATCCCACAAAGGACAAAATGCTTGCAGAAGCAAAAAAGCATCGCCACCGCGCAAGTTTCGATGCATGGATCGTGCAGGAAACCTACAAGCGCACTCTGGCGGAATCTAAAGACTAAAGGACGGAACTCGCTTGCGATTCTTTTGCCAGCACTGCATTAATGCAACCGCCGCACGATCCCATTGATATCCGCCACCGCCTGAAGATTCCTGATATCCGCAAACGCCGCCTCCGCATCGGCGGTTGAAATGCGCGGCGCCTGTTTGGCGCAATCGAGAAATTTATCGTGTAGTTCGTCCCATGTCAGCGCGCGTGACAGATGGCCCGGCGGGACGTCGATGCGGATTTGATCGCGGCGGCCATCCTTGAGCTTCACTTCAACTTCGACAAAGCCGCGACTACCGGAACTCTTCTTGTCGAACTGCGGATCGTTGCCGCGGCAGGCGGGCGTCTCGTGCGTATCCACCTTGTCGTAGAGCGAGGCAATTTCGGGCCTGCGCACGGCTTCGTCGGAGAAGCTCCAAAGGGAAAACTTACCGTCGAGCACAGCGGCGGCGACGGCATACGGCATGCTGAATTTGCCCTCGAGGCCCGTTACCGGGCGCGGGTAAATCAGCACATGCATGCCGCCGGGCGGCATACGGCAGATCACTTTTTCCACACTGTTGGCGTCAAAACCGAGCCGCTCGCGCAGGGTGAGTACGCCATCCATACCGCGGTGCGTGGCGTAGCAGCACGGAAACTTCTTGATGGCGATGCCAGGGTCGCTGATGACAAACGGCTTGCCGAGTCCCCGGGCGGTGACTTCCGGGTTGGAATCCGGCGCGCCGTAGGTCGAGAAAAAGCCGGCCTTCGCTTCCATGATGTCCGGCGCGGCGGTAAAACCTGCTTGCGCTAGGCGAAACGCGGTTAACGCGCTGCGCGCAGCCAGCCCGGTGTGCAGCGGCTTGGTCATGGTGCCGAAGTTACGCCGCAGGCCGCTGGCCATGGAACCGGCAATGCCCATCGCCTGCTGTATCGTTGCAGCGTCGAGCTTGTAGAGCTTGCACAACGAAGCCAGCCCCGAAAACAACGCCAGCGTGCCGGTGGCGTGGTAGCCGCGCTGATAGTGATCGTTGGTCATGCCTATGCCGAGCTTGCCGCCGAC
>SYEN01000029.1 GCA_005800795.1 Burkholderiales bacterium
AGACACAGAGATACGTACGTGTCATATCGCGCGCGCCGCTGACGTGACTGCCGCTGTTTCCACCACCGGGATACGCGCCAGACGCCGCTCGGCACGCCTTGTCTTGTCCGCCACCTGCCCGGCCAATTGGCCGCAGGCTGCCGCGATATCGTCGCCACGCGTCTTGCGCGTGGTAGCCACCAGCCCGGCGCGCAACAGCACCTCTTGAAAGCGCGCCACGACGTCGGGTTTCGAGCGCGCGTAACCGGAACCCTCGAACGGATTAAACGGAATCAGATTGATTTTGCACGGCACGCTTTTGACGGTTTCAACCAACTCACACGCCTGCGCCACGCTGTCATTCACCCCATCGAGCAAGGTGTATTCGAACATCACAAAATCGCGCGGTGCTTTATCCAGATAACGCACGCACGCAGCCAACAGCTCGCGGATAGGATATTTTTTGTTGATCGGCACCAGTTCGTTGCGCAACGTATCGTTGGGCGCGTGCAATGACACCGCCAGCGCCACCGGACAGGCTTCGCGCAAACGGTCGAGTGCAGGCACGAGGCCTGAGGTGGACAACGTCACGCGCCGGCGCGACAGGCCGTAGGCGTCGTCATCGAGCATCAGCCGCATCGCCGCGACCACGTGATCAAAATTCGCCAGCGGCTCGCCCATACCCATCATCACTATGTTGCTGATGACTCGCGCCTCGCCCTTGTTGTTGGCAGCGTCGTAAGCTCCCAGACATTTATTCGCCCACCACAACTGGCCGATGATTTCAGCGGCCGTCAGATTGCGGCTAAAGCCCTGACGCCCGGTGGCACAAAACGAGCATTCGAGCGCGCACCCGGCCTGCGACGATACGCATAAAGTGCCGCGTGAAGTTTCGGGAATGAACACGGTTTCGACCGCGTTGCCGGTGCCGACATCCAGCAGCCATTTCCGCGTGCCGTCGGCGGCGGTCGTGTCGCGCATTACGCTGGGACCGGCAATAGTCGCGTCCAGCGCGAGCCTGTCCCGCAGCGGCTTGGAGATGTCAGTCATTACGCCAAAGTCTGCAGCACCTGCCTGGTGCATCCAGTGCAGCAGTTGTTTGGCGCGAAACCGGCGCGGCGGGTTTTCACCCAGATTCGCGCAAAACGAGGTGAGTTCGGCCCGACCCAATCCTAGCAAATTAATGGGTGACCCTGCGGGCATATTGGCGGGCATATCACCTGTAGACTTGCTAGCGCGGGCAAATATCCAGCGTGGCGAAGAAATAGGCGATTTCGACCGCAGCGTTTTCGGCCGAGTCCGAGCCGTGCGCCGCGTTGGCGTCGATGCTGTCGGCGAAATCCGCGCGGATGGTGCCTTTGGCTGCCTTCTTGGGATCGGTCGCCCCCATAAGATCGCGGTTTTTCTGGATGGCGTTGTCGCCCTCAAGTACCTGAATCACCACCGGACCGGAGACCATGAAATCCACCAGATCCTTGAAAAACGGCCGCGCCTTGTGCACAGCATAGAAGCCCTCAGCATCAGCGCGCGACAAATGCATCATGCGCGACGCGATAATTTTCAGACCCGCATTTTCAAACCGCGTGTAAATCTGGCCGATCACGTTTTTGGCCACCGCATCCGGTTTGATAATCGATAACGTACGTTCAACAGCCATGATTTGCTACCCTTTGCCACGAATTTAAATTAGCTGTAGAGGATAGCACGATAAGCTGTTGAAATAAAGAGACTTCGGGGAATGGTGCTGCGCAGCATTCCCGCCTAAAAACCGGCGTGCGAACGTGTAATTACTGGCCAACGATGCTGTGCGTTGCCAAAACGCAACGACCGGCGGACTCCTGCAGGCACGGCGGCGGCACCGGCACGGTAAAGGTTTGCGGCGAGATGTACGGGCCGACAAAGCCATCCGAGTCAGTGGCGCGATAGCGCATGAAATACGTGCCGGGTTTGGGGCGCGGCAAGTCGATTTCCGGTTTGTCCAGTACACGCGCGGTCACGATTTGCGCGAACTTGACGTCGCTGGCCATTTGAAACTCGAACTTTTGCCCCGCTTCACCCGCCCAGCGAAACTGAATATCGCCGTCACCGATTTTCGGCGGCTCGGGCAGCGCGGGGGGCGCCATCAGCGCGAACGAGGCCACATCACCGTACGGCCCGCGGTCGCCATCCCGGCGCAGGCTCGCCACGCGCCAAAAGTAGTCGCCAAGCGGCAACTTCACCGCCGACAGCGGGCCTTTGATCGCCCGGTTTTCGTGCACCAGTGCCTTGAAGCCGGCATCTTTCGCCACTTGCAAATGGTAAACCGCCGCTTCGGTATTTTCCGCCCATTTGAATTCCACCTCGGCCGCGCGCACCTTTCCCTTGGGCAAGGGGTATGAAACCAGCGGGGGCTCCGGCCGCGCCTTCAACGTGAACGGGTGTGTGGCATCGCGCCCTTCCAGCCCGCGCACATCGACGGCGCGCACCCGCAAAAAGTAGCCGCCGTCATCGATATTCGTCACGCGCACTTCCGGTGATTTGGACAGCAGTTCCGCCACCACCACATTGAATTCAGCATCGCGCGCCACCTGCGCGCGGTAGGCACTCGCACCCTGCAACGCTGGCAGCGCAAAACGTAACAACGGACGTTCCTGCAACTTTGACAGCTTCGAAACATCCGGCGCCGCCAGCAGCGCGACAGGATCCGTCACCACCTTGCCAGCATCCACTACGCTGCCGAAGCCCGCATCCAGACGCTTTTCGCCCGGGCTGCCGCCTGCCACGGCCACCACGCCCGACAGCACCTCGCCACGTGTCTGATTGTTTTGCGTATCCATGGTCACGCGAAACTCGGTGCCGGGACGGAGTTTTTGCACCAGCGATTCAACGCGGCCGCTGGCCAGCCGCAGCGCAGATTCAAACACGCCCACGCCTGCGTAGGTGCGCATGCGTTCGACCTGCATCTGTGTCGCCGACTGCACACGCACAGTAGAGCCGTCCTGCAATTTCAGGGTGACGTAACCATCCTTGCCGGTCATGACTTGGGCGCCTTCAGCGAGCGAGGCGCCCAGCGCCAGCGCCGACGCTGAACCACCGCCACTGGCGGACTTCACGTCGCCCTGCACATGCGACACCGTGGCCGCCGCCGGCGTGGTTTTCAGCATGGAAAACGGGATGCGCACCGTTTCGCCCGGCAAAATCAGATTGGGATTGCGCTTGTTGTTGTAACGCGCCACCTTGGGCCAATCGGCGGGCGTGGTCAGCAAGCGCGTGGCAACGCCGATCATTGTGTCGTCTTTGGTCACCTGATAGGCATAGTCGTCATTGGCTCTTGCCTGCTGCGCCATACCGGCGGCTAGCAACGCCGCCCACAACATCATGCGACGCCCCGGAAGAACCTCCATTACCCGCAACACAGTTTTGGGCACGAGCCCTACAATTTATTCAATAAAAACAATTAGTTATAATAAACCGCCGAGGTGGCCTCGTGCGACAAAGGTCACGGCTGCAACCCTGTGGGACCGCGCCATACTGACCGAACTTTCGCACCATAAAACCCGCGCATCCTACAGCCAACCCCGCATCTCGCGAAGGAACCAGATCACGGTGCCAAGAAGTTTACAAGTAATTTACGTTCAATCGCGCCATGTAATCGTCAAACTCGCGGCGTAGCGCCTCCAGCGCTGCCACATCTGCCACACGCGCGGCATGCCCCAGCCGGTCGCCGAGCAAGCTCAATGCCTCGAAACCATAGCTCGTGCCCGCACCGGCCATCGCATGTCCGATCTTGCGGATGGCGTCGAAATCCCGCACCGCAATGGCAGCAGCAACCGCCTTTTGATCTGCCTTGCGCTGAGTCAAAAACAGCGGCACCAGATCAGCCATATCCGCATCCACGGTTACTACTATCGGTTCCAGCGCCACCTTCGCCCTCGCCCTCGTTTATTTAGTGGTTACGTCTTGACGCCGGGCGCGGCGTTCGGCGCCAGCGCCGCAGACAACGCGGTCAACAGACTCGCCCGCGTCATCGGTTTCTCGACAATGCTAATACAACCGGCGGCCAGCGCGCGCGTGCGCTCTTCTTCGCTCTTGTGTGCAGTCAACGCCAAAATCGGCGCGCTGTAGCCGCACATGCGCAACGTGCGCGTGGCTTCGCTGCCCGCCACCACCGGCATATCCATATCCATCAACACCACATCCGGGCGCTTGGCCAAGGCCATCTCTATCGCCTGCTCGCCGTTTTCGGCCTGCAACACCGTCAACCCCAGCCGCTCCAGATGACGCACCACCAGCGGACGCGTATCGGGCATGTCCTCTGCGACCAGCACCAGACCCTGCAGTACGGCCCGCGGTTCAAGCTGCGTTGCTGCGCCCTGCAGCGCTGCCGCCGCCACTGGCGCAGGTGGCTCCGGCGTCACCACTGCTGCCACGACGGTCACGGTAAACACCGTGCCCTGTCCCGGCGCACTACGTACCGTAATATCGCCGCCCATCAACCGCGCCAAATTGCGGCTGATGGTCAGCCCAAGTCCCGTGCCCCCATGTTTTGCTGCCACGCTGCCGTCGGCCTGTTGGAACGCGGTGAAGAGCCGGTTCACGGCATCGGCATTCATTCCCGGCCCAGTGTCGATTACTGACAAAGTGAGTTCACCCTCGTTCCACGACAACACCACGCTAATTTCACCCTTCTCGGTAAATTTGATGGCATTACTCAGCAGATTGAGCACGATTTGCCGCAGGCGGAAGGCATCGATATCCAGCGTATCCGGCACGCCAACGTCATCCGTCTTCAGCGTCACGGGTTTGCCGTGCAGCAACGGCCGCACCGTGGCGACCGCGTCGCGCACCACGGCGTTCGGACTATCGGGATGCCGCTGGATGGTGAGCTGCCCGGCGTCGATCTTGGCCTGATCCAGCAGATTGTTCACCAGCGACAGCATGTGCTGACAGTTGCGGTCGACAATCTCGCCGTTTTTCATGCGCTGCTCGCGGCCCAGCGCGCTATCGTGCCAGTTGATGTTGTTAAAGCCCATGATCGCCGTCAGCGGCGTACGTAGTTCGTGCGTGATGTGTGACAGAAACTGACTCTTCAGCGCATCAGCCTGCTGCGCCGCGCGCTTTTCCATTGCCAGCTGCTGATTCTGACGGAACAGATGCACCTGCTGAAACAGTACGCCGGCCAGGTGGGCCAGCATGCCTGCCGTGATCGCAAACAGCAGCCCTAGCGCCTGTCCGCGCTCAAGCGCCACCGCGCCGAAAACAATCGTAAAAACAATGACTAACGGCAGCACACCCCACTGCACCAGGTTGTTCGCCCGCCACCTCGATGCGCCAGCCGCGAGCACCAGCAGCATTACGCCGCCGAGTAGCGCCATTTCCCAAGCCAGCGAACGAGGCTTCAACACGTGGCCCTTTAGCAATAATTGCGCGATCACGGCCTGCATTTTCACGCCCGCCACGCGGCCCGCCGGCGTCTGGATATAGTCACCCAGTGCAGCGCTTGAACTGCCGATGAGCACGTAGCGGTCTTTCAGCGCCGTGCGTAGGGTATCCGCGAGCGGCGCCATGCCCGGCGCACCTGACGCTGCCAGCGCCACCTGGTAAAACGGCACCGTGCGCAACGAATCGATGTTTGCCGGATAGCGCAGTTGCACCTCTGATAGCGGCGATACCGGCCACGATTTGCCGCTGGCCGTCACGCGCCCGGCCCCCACTACGACCTGCGGCGCCCCTCCCAGCGGTGCCTCTTCTTTACGCGCCAGCAACGCCAGCGCCATCGATGGCGCCAGCTGGCCGTACGCCGCAAATGCCAGGGGCACGCGGCGCAGAATGCCGTCACTGTCTACCGGCGCGCTGATCACGCCGATACCGGCGTTTCGCGTCAGCGGCGCATGCGGCAAGGTCAGATCGCTCAACGGATAAACACCAGCGCCCGGCGCCGCACCCCATGTTTTTTGCACCAGACGCGCACGGTACGCCCCATCGCGCTCGAAGGTATACGGCAGCGCGGCAGCCGCCAGCACCGTGCGCACATCCAGCGCCGACGCGAGCGCGTCGTCACCCTTGCGCGCTTCCGCAAACAGAATATCGAACCCGATGGCCTCGACCCCCGCACTCTTCAGCCACTGCACCACCAGCGCGTACACTTCGCGGTCGTACGGCCACGGCCTAAGCCGGGGTTGCAATTGCGCCACCGATTCCTCATCGACATCGATAACTGCCACATCGTCGAACGCGACGCGCTGTGCGAACCAGCGTCCGTGCATATCGGTCAGATCAAAATCCACGCGCCGAAACGCGTCACTGGCCGACAACACCAGTGTCGCCAGCACCGCCACCAGCGCAAACAGCACTGCGCGCGGCAGATACGGCCATTGATCGAGGCGCCTGATCATGCGCGTGCCACCCAGCGCGGCACTACACCCGCCGCGCCCTTACCCGCCTGAAATGCACAGTCGATACCCAGCCCCGCCACCCACACGAGCTGCCCGCCCGACCACAGATACGGCAGCTGTGCACGCTGCCACGGCGGCACGCGGTACTCCTGATAGAGATCTTTCACCGGGCGGCGCGGCCGCGCGGCGTCGGGCTGGAGTTTTTCGCCACCTTGCCGCAAACGCAGCACCACCGGCTTGGCGAGCAGTCGCGCGAGATCGATACCCGCGCCACGCACGCGACGCATTTCCAGCATGGCCTTCAATTCCGGCACCACCAGCCGGCGTTCTTCGCGCCAGCGGCAGGCGAAGTCCCCTGGACTATCCGGTTGCGGTGGCGTCACATGCAGCGCACCGGCATAGCGCCGTAGCGCATGCTCGCCAATATCCACACAAACCCGCGCATCAGCTTTCGCTGTAGTCACTTGACGCAAGGCTTCGCCGAGCCGTCGCGCATCGGGCATGGCGACGCGACGCGACGCGAGAAAATACCGCAGTAAATTACGTGCGCGTGCAGCCGGCAACGCCTGCAACGCTTTGACAGACAACGATTCGCCGGTGAGCGCGTCCGCACCATCGATACGCGCCAGATCATCCAGCAGCTGCGCCGCTTCCGCCATATGCGTGGCCGCGCGCGTCAGCCCATTGCGGTAATCCGGCGCGCGCTTCTCGATAAGCGGCAGCACTTCAAGACGCAGAAAATTGCGCAGGTAATAGGTGTCCTGGTTGCTTTCGTCCTCGATCCACGCCAGCCGGCGCGCCGCAGCGTAGGTTTCGATATCGTGCCGCGTAGCGCCGAGCAAGGGCCGTAGCAAGGTCAAGCCGGGACGCGTACTATCTACACGTGCCGCCGGCATCGCGGCGAGCCCTTTGACGCCCGCGCCGCGCAGTAATTGCAGCAACACGGTTTCGGCCTGATCGTCGGCATGCTGCGCCAGCGCCACATAGTTGGCGGGCTGCGCGCGGTAGGCCGCGTAACGTGCCTCCCGCGCGGCGGCTTCCAGGCTGTCGCCACGCGCCACGGTCACTTTGACCACGCGCAACGGCACGCCGTAGCTGCGGCACAGCTTGCGGCAAAAGCGCGCCCATTGTCCGGCGTTGGCGCTGATCTGGTGATTGACGTGCAAAGCACTCAGCTTCCAGCCCTGTTGGAGTGCCAGCGCAACCAGTACGTCCAACAGCACCACTGAATCGATGCCGCCGCTCAAACCCACGCACAGGCGGGCGCCGCGCGGCACGGCAGACAGCACATCCAGACAGCGTTGCTTCATGCGCCCGGCTTTCCTTCGATTTCCTTGAATTTGCCGTAGCCCATTAATTTGTCGAATCGCTCTGCCAGCAGTTCATCAAGAGATTTGTCTTTCACGGAGCGCCAGCCATCGGCCAGCGCTTTTTTCATCAACTGCATCATCGCCTCCGGGTCGCGGTGCGCACCGCCCAGGGGTTCATTGACAATTTTGTCGATCAATCCGAGTGCCTTCAAACGCGTGGCGGTGATGCCCAGCGTCTCGGCGGCCTCCGAGGCCTTGCCGGCGTCCTTCCATAAAATCGCGGCGCAGCCTTCGGGCGAAATGACCGAGTAGGTCGAATACTGCAACATCATTGTCACGTCGCCCACCGCAATTGCCAATGCACCGCCGGAACCGCCCTCGCCGATCACCGTGCAAATAATCGGCGTGCGCAGTTCCGCCATCACGTAGAGATTGTGGCCGATGGCTTCCGACTGACCACGGGCTTCGGCATCCACGCCGGGGTACGCGCCGGGCGTATCGATAAAGGTGAACACCGGCATGCTGAATTTTTCTGCGAGCTTCATCAGCCGCAACGCCTTGCGATACCCCTCCGGCCGCGGCATACCAAAGTTGCGCAACGTGCGCTCCCGGGTGTCACGGCCTTTTTGATGGCCGATCACCATCACGCTTTGCTCGTTTAGACGTGCGATACCGCCGACAATGGCTGGATCGTCGCCGAACATACGATCGCCATGCAGTTCCTCAAAACCGGTAAACAGCGCGTTGATGTAATCCAGCGTATAAGGCCGCTGCGGATGCCTCGCCACCTTGGCTATCTGCCACGCGGTGAGTTTGGCGTAGATTTCTTTGGTCAGCCCCTGACTTTTCTTGGTAAGGCGATTAATTTCATCGGAAATATCCACCGCCGTATCGTCCTGCGAAAAACGCAATTCCTCAATGCGCAATTCGAGCTCTTCGACGGGTTTTTCGAAATCGAGGAAGGTTTGTTTCATGGCAGGATGATACCGTGCTTGAAAAGTGAAGGGTGAAGGGTTGCTACGCGACCGGTTGGGGCAGTGGTTGACGCCTCACTCTTCCTCCTCTCCCCTTTTCCCTTCCCTATTTACGCCATCAATACCAGGCCACATCCGCCCCACGCGGATCGCTGGCAGCCTCGGCCAGCCCCGTTTGCCGGGATTTAAACACCGCCTGCATGTTGCCCCACTTGCGGTTCACTTCGCTAATCGTGTGGCCCTTAGCCTGCAGCGCCGTGCGCCATTCCGCGGTAAAACCTTCGGGTTCGACCTCGATGCGATCCGGCCAGAATTGATGGTGGTAACGCGGTATGGCCACCAGGCGTTTGAGATCAACCTCCGGCGTGCGCAAATAGTCCAGCACACCGAGCAGCACCATGCTGATGATGCGCGAGCCACCCGGCGCGCCAAGAATTAGGACGCCGCGTTCGTCTTCAACAAAGGTCGGCGTCATACTCGACAACGGTCGCTTGCCCGGCGCGATGGCATTGGCGGCGCTGCCGCGCAGGCGGTAACTGTTGGGCAAATCCTCGCGCAGCGTGAAGTCATCCATCTCGTTGTTAAGCAGCACGCCGGTGCCTTTGGCCACCAGCCCTGAGCCGAAAATCCAGTTCACGGTGAGCGTTGCGCCGACGCGATTGCCCACCGCGTCTATCACCGAAAAATGCGTGGTGTTGCGACTCTCGGCTTTTGCGCTCTCTCGCATGCCCAGCTGGTCACTGGCGGTGGCCGCCGTCGGCGATATGGATGTAACTATTTGTTTTATATAACTATTTTCTACAAGGGCTGCAACCGGCACTTGGGCATGATCCGGGTCGCCCAACTGAATACGGTCGCGAAACACGCGCCGCAATACTTCGGCGATGGTATGCGCCGATTCCGCATCCGACACACCCGCCACGTTCAAATGCGAAAGCATGCCGAACGCCTGCGTCAGTGCAATGCCACCCGCCGATGGTAGCGCGGCAGTGGTGATCGCGGCACCGCGATACGTCACTCGCATCGGCTCACGCTCAACCACGCGATAATTTTCCAGATCAGACAATTGCCACGCGCCACCCGCCGCATTCACGCCTTCAACCAGCGC
>SYEN01000322.1 GCA_005800795.1 Burkholderiales bacterium
CCGGTAATACCCGGCGGCACCTTGTGGCGCAGCATGTAGCCCTTGATCAGTTTGCGGTATTCCTCGTTGTGCGCGACGGCGTGCGGCCGCGGGCCGACGATACTCATGTTGCCGCTCAGTACGTTCAGGAATTGCGGCAGTTCGTCCAATGACGTTTTGCGCAGGAAACCGCCGATAGGTGTAAGACGCTGATCGTTTTTTTGTGCCTGCTTCACTGCCGCACCGTCTTCCATCACGGTCATGGAGCGGAATTTGTAGACGAGGATATCGCTGCCGTCCAGACCGTAACGGCGTTGCTTGAAAATCGCCGGACCCGGTGAAGTCAGCTTGATCGCCAGCGCGACGATCAGCAGCAGTGGCGATATCAGCAACAGTATCAGAATCGACAGCACGATATCGGTGGTGCGTTTGACGACGCGGTTGATACCCATGAATGGCGTTTCGCATACGGCCACCACGGGTATGCCGCCAACGGAATCCATGCGGCTCTGAATCAGGTCAGTGACAAAGGTGTCCGGTACAAAATAAATCGAGCCGGTGGTATCGCGCAAGGCTTCGAGCAGATTCAGAATGCGCTGTTGCGAAGCCATGGGCAGCGACAGGTAAATCACATCTACGCGGTTCTTCTTGACATAGTCGGGCATGTCCGCAAATTTCCCGAGCATGGGAAAGGCTGCTGCATCCTCGACACGGGTGCGCGAACGGTCGTCGAAAAAGCCCACCAGCCGCACGTCGGAATAGAGGTCTTCGGTCAGCCGTTTGGCGAGTTCGATGCCCTGATCGTTCATGCCCGCGATAACCACGCAGCGGGGGGGCCTTGCAGTTCGCGGATGTAGGGCGCCGCCCGTTTTAGCAGAAAATGGGCGGCCAGTTGGCTGACCAGGGCGATCCACCACCAATGGATGATGACGTCCACATTGAATTCATTCAGATAGCGGCTCGCGTAACCAAAAATCAGCAACAGTCCTGATAGTGCCACCCACCCGCCGACGATATGCCTGACGGCGCGCCAGGCCGGCATTTCGAGCCGCGGCGATCCCGGGAATGTCAGCGAAAACACGATCAGCGACAAAATAATGTCGCGCGGCCCCAAGTGGTGTTCCATCCAAAGTGCCACACCCCATTGCGTCGTTACCAGCACCAGGGGGTCGAGCAGAACCTCAATCAAGTTGAGCAACTGTCCGCGCCCCACCGAGAGCCGGGTGGCGCCACGCAAAGTCAGGGGTGTTGCCCGTTGTGCCATGAAAACCTGAAAGTGACTACGTAAATCGGAATTGACAATAATTCACTATTTTATCGGCAACGAGCTCAAATAGCAGTATAGACGTTAAATTTGACTCAGTGACTACGGTAGCGACTGACCTGTACGGAACTAGCCGCAGGCAGCCAATCTACAATGGTTTCAACGCGTGGAATTTATGTAACCAATTGATTTAAAACAATAAATTTATTTTCTTCCCCATCTGGCGCTATGGCCTAGCCGGCGTGCCTGGCTCACATCGGTCGGGCAAAGCCCTGGTGCAGCAGCAAGTAATAATCAGTGCATCCTGCGCGCATTCACAATGGGATATGGTGGCGCGGCCTGTGGTTTAGCGCACCTGCTGAATATGTTTTCGGAACGCGACGCAAGGATCGGGCCGGTTTACCGCCGTAGTCGGCACCACGGCATCGAACGGTGTTACTGCTGACGCTGCTGGCGGATTTTCGAGATAGCCGACCGCGACCGTGCGTGCCAACAGTACTGGATTTAGCCAACGTGGCACACCGATGTCACGATTGACATGGCTGTTGCCTGCCAGCAGCACCACGCCGCGATGGGCATGCTGGCTTACGATGGCGGCCATCATGGCGTCCCGCGCCAGTTGTCCGCGAGTCATCGCCGGCACCATTGTGGGCGGCAACGCGTCGCAATGCCCGCGTGCGATGGCAAGTTCCTGAGCGCGCTGCAAGTCGGTAGGAACCGGTTTCGACAGTCCCAGCATTTGCAGGGACTGTGCATCGAACACCGATGCGTAGCCGTCTTTCATGATTTTGCCGATATCCGCGCGCGACAGGTTGGCGGCAACCAGCGGCAGGTTGTATTCCAGCGCCAGTTCAATGAAAGGCAAATAGAAATCCCATTGCCATGTGCCGCGTGCTTTGTCGGCAGTGCTGCCGGCCAGCTGGATGACGTGGCGCGCGTCGTGTGGCTTTTCGCGGCGCGCGCGCTCGATATCGGGCTGACGTTCACGATCGAATTGTTCCATGGCGATGGCGGGCCGCCATCCAGTAGCCACGGCCTGGCGCAATAGGGTCGCGCGCTGCTGGTGGTGTTCGGGATTGTCATGCACTTCGCCGAGCATCACGATATTGTCGCCCCGCAGATGCGCTTGCCAGTCGCGATGGGGCACCGCCACGCACCCGGCCAGCAAGGCCGTCAGGCACAGCGAGTAAGACAACGACAGAAAACGGGTTTTATGGGGCACAAGACTAATGCAGGATGATTCGGGTGATTAACAGATTATACGTAACTATCTGTTTTTAATGAAATTTTTTGTTTAGTCACCACGGTGCCGTGCGCCGCCGGGCGGGGTGTGAGTGCGCGGGCGACAGACAAGACTGCTGGAATTGGCTACGCCATTTTTGTCTGCTAAGTGAGTTTTCTGCGTGCGATTGGACGACGGTTGCAAGTGTCGTGTGTATACGCAAAAAAATTGGGGAGAAATTTGCACTGTAGGGTGAAAAAGCCCGTGAAATCAACAGCTTTCCGCAACGCAACACATCGCGATCCAATTGACCCGCTATCGCCATCCCTGTAAAATCGTGGGGTTAAATCACACCGGAATTGAAATGCGCAGCAAGCTGGTCGCGGGTAACTGGAAAATGAACGGCAACTTGGCATCCAACCAGGCCTTGCTTAAGTCTTTGATTCCATTGCTGGCTTCGGTAACGCGGGCGCGCTGTGCGGTATGCGTGCCGTATCCCTATCTGGCGCAAACCGAGCAACTTTTGCGTGGCCGGGGGATTTCTTGGGGCGCGCAAGATGTGTGCGAGTTTGAGCACGGTGCCTACACAAGCGGGGTTTCGGCAGGGATGGTGGCAGATTTTGGCTGTCGCTTTGTGATTGTCGGGCATTCTGAGCGGCGGGCGTTATTTGGCGATACGGATGCCGTGGTGGCAAAAAAATTTGCCGCCGTTCTTAAAGCGGGATTGACGCCGATTTTGTGCGTGGGCGAAACACTGGCAGAGCGTGATTACGGCGTGATGGAGCAGGTAATCGCCCGGCAGGTCGATGCGGTGATCGCGCAGTCCGGGGCCGCTGCACTGGGTCAGGCCGTGATGGCATATGAGCCGGTGTGGGCCATCGGTACCGGCAAGACCGCAACGCCGGAGCAGGCGCAAGCCGTGCATGCTTTCATCCGTGGGCGTGTAGCGGAGCGGGATATCAGCGTGGCCGATGGGCTGCCAATTCTCTATGGCGGCAGCGTCAAGGGCTCCAACGCTGCGCAGTTGTTTGCGATGGCGGATATCGATGGCGGACTCATCGGCGGCGCTTCCTTGGTTGCGGATGAATTTGCAGCAATTTGCAAGGCAGCATAAGGCCTCATAAGAGCCAAAATTTCTGCGCCGGAAGTATTAATTTAAGTAATTGATTTTATTGGATTATTTATGGATATAGTGGTTCTGATTCTGCATGTGTTCGCCGCCATTGGCATAGTCGGGCTGGTGCTGGTGCAGCACGGCAAGGGTGCGGACGCAGGTGCTGCGTTTGGCACGGGTTCGGCCGGCAGTGTATTTGGTTCGGCGGGCTCGGCCAATTTTCTAAGCCGCATGACGGCTGGCCTTGCTTTGGTGTTTTTCGTTACCAGCATGGGGCTGTCGTTTTTGTCGAACAAACGTAGCAGCGGCAAGGGCGTGATGTCCAATCAGCCCGCCACTACGCAAAGCGCGCCGGACAAAGCGCCTGGTGCGCCTGGCGTGCCAACTGCTCCCTCGGCAAAGGGTGATGTGAGTGATAAGGGCGCCAAGGCGGATGCGGGTGTGCCATCGGTGCCGGTAGTGCCGACAAAGGGAGCTGATGCGCCGAAGTAGTAGTGGAGCGCCGGGC
>SYEN01000323.1 GCA_005800795.1 Burkholderiales bacterium
GGTGTGATCCATGAGGCGGGCGCCAAACGTGCCGAGGACGCCGGACTGAAAGTGGTCATGGATCGCTGCCCGGCCATCGACATGCCGCGCCTGGGGCTCGGCCCCAGAAACCCGCACAAGCCCAAGGATCCGCTGCGCTAGACGTTGCCGCACCCGGCTATTGCAGCACCAGCCCCGTCTCTTTCGCTATTCTGCGCCACTTGGCTGTCTCGGCCGTGATGTCAGCCACAAATTGCTGGGGGCTGGAGCCTACAGCCATCGACCCATCGCCTGCCAGCCGCTGCGCCACGTCGGGCGACTTCACCGCTTCGACAATATCCGCGTTCAGTTTTTTCAGGATGACGGGAGGCACCTTTAGCCCCGTCACCACACCGTACCATTGATCGATTTCGTAGCCGGGGTAGCCCAGTTCTGCCACTGTCGCCAGTTCGGGCAAGCTCGGCGCACGTTGTTTAGAAGTGACTGCCAGCATGCGCAAACGGTTGGTTGTCATGTGCGGCCGCAAACTGATCAGCGTGCCGAAGCCGATTTGCGTCTCTCCGGAAAGGGCGGCGGTAATCGCCGGTGCTCCGGATTTGTACGGCACATGGGTGAGCTTGATGCCCGCCATCTGACCAATCATCTCCCAGCCCAGGTGCTGCAGGGTCCCCGTGCCCGGTGATCCATAGTTGAGCTTGCCCGGATGCTGGCGTGCGTAGGCAATCATTTCTTTGAACGTGCCGAACGGCAGAGCAGGATTCTGATAGGCGATGTAGAACAGCGACGTTACCTGCGACAGCGGCGTCATGTCGCGGGTCACGTCGTAAGGCCATTTGGGATTGACAGCGGTATGCAGCGGCACGTTGGCGCTGATCAGCACCAGCGTATGGCCATCGGGCAGCGCTTTGGACAACACGTCGAGTGCAATAAGGCCCCCCGCGCCCGGCCGGTTGTCCACGATCACCTGGTAACCCCACTTCTGTGTCAACTTGTGGGCGATGGCACGGGCCGTGGTATCGCTGCCCGCACCCGCCACCGCCGCGGAAATAAAGCGCACGGGCTTTACCGGAAAGTCTGACTGAGCCTTCGCGTTGTCGGGCAGGGTACCCACCAGCACAGCCAGCGCTACCCAAGTTGCACGCAGGCCCGTCAGTCCCATCTTGCTTTTGCACCTCACGTTGGCTCCTCAGCCGTCAGGGCTTGTAGACAATGCCCGCGCCCTTGATGATCTTGGCGTAACGCGCCAGCTCTTCGCGGATCACCGCCGCCGTCTGCTCGGGGGTGGAGGCAAACGGTTCCGCGCCCTGCTTGGCCATAAATTCTGTTGTAGCCGGCAGCGCCAGCACCGCGTTAACGTCGGCGTTGATCTTGTTGACAACCGCGCGGGGCACCTTCGCCGGTGCGACCATGGCCGTCACACTGGTCAAGCCGAAGCCCTTCATGCCCGCCTCCGTAAACGTGGGCACCGTGGGCATGGCGGGCAAGCGTCCTTCACCGCTCATCGCCAGCGCGCGCAAACGGTTGGAACTGACAAACGGTATCACCGTTATCGGCACCTGAAACGACAATTGCACGCGCCCAGCCAGCAAGTCCGTGGTCACCGGGCCCGAACCCTTGTAAGGGATATGAACCATCTTCGTGCCGGCCATCATGTTAAACAGCTCGCCCGACAGATGCGTATTGGTACCCACGCCGGACGAACCGTAATTGAATTCACCCGGCTTGGATTTCATCAGAGCGGTAAATTCCTGCAAATTGTTGGTAGGCACGGTCGGGTGCACCACAAGTACGCTGCGCCCGGTCGCAATCGTGGCAATGCTGACAAAATCCTTCTGCACATCGTACGGCAGGTTGGCAATCAGGCTCGGTGTGCTGAACATTGACGCGCCCGACCAGCCAATGGTGTAGCCATCCGGCTGCGCGCGTGCCAGCACTTCGGTGCCGATAACGGTATTGCCGCCGGGACGGTTATCCACCACCACCGAGTGGCCCCACTTTTCCGTCAGCTTGGTGGCGATAAAGCGCCCCATCGGATCAGTGCTGCCGCCGGGCGGAAACGGAATAATGTAGCGCACCGGACGGGTGGGGTAATTTTGCTGCTGCGCCCAAGCGCTGCCGGCTGCAGCCAGCAACACGAGCTGCGATAGCAGGCCTGCAACGGCAATACGACCAATTGGCAATCGAGTGTAAACACGCATGTGAGCATCTCCTCGGTTTCTAAAGTGTTTGTTCTTGCACAAAGACTACAGAGTCCCATCGCGCTTGCCAAGCGCCGATTCCACCATGCTCAAACCCCTTATCTAAAACGCCGCGCACGATCACGCGGTTTACATCCACCCACCGGTTGACGACGGCGCGCGCTACCTGAATACTGCCGACTTCTTTGTAGGAGGATGCACCATGTCTGGATTTCGATTTTCACCGGCGCGCACGACTGCCGCTGGCCTTTTGCTGGCCGCTACCAGTATTGCCAACGCACAAACCTACCCCGCCAAACCGATCCGCATCATCAGCCCTTACCCCGCTGGCGGCACCACCGACATCATGGCGCGCCTTGTCGGCCCCAAACTCACCGAGGCGTGGGGCCAGCAAGTCATTGTCGAAAACCGCCCCGGCGGCAACACCATCATCGGCACCGAGGCCATGGTCAAGGCGCCCGCGGACGGATACACGCTGCTGTCGATTTTAAGTTCGCACGTCATCGTGCCCAATCTCGCACCCACGCCGTACGACGTGATCCGGGATTTTGCCGCCGTGGCCACGATCGCCAGCACGCAACTGGTGCTGGTAACACACCCTTCGATCCCCGCGCGCAACCTGCGCGACTTCGTCGCCTTCGCCAAGAGCCGCCCGGGTCAACTGAACTACGGCTCCGGCGGCAGCGGCACTGTTACCCATCTGGCAGGCGAATTTTTCAACATGCAGGCGGGCGTCAAAACCCAACACATCCCGTATAAAGGTTCGATCCCCGCGCTCACCGACACCGTCGGCGGTCAGATTCAGATGTATTACAGCCCGCCCATCGTCGCCATCGGCCATATCAAAAGCGGCAGACTCATCGCGCTCGCCAGTACCGGCGACACGCGTTTAGCCGCGCTACCCACGGTGCCCACAACCGCCGAAGCCGGCCTCAAAGGTTTTGCGCTGAACGTGTGGTACGGGTTCCTCACCCAAACGGCTGCGCCCCGGCCCGTGATCGACAAACTTAACAGCGAAATTGCGCGAATACTCGCGCTGCCCGACATCCGCGAAAAACTATTGAGCCAAGGCATGGATCCCTTCATCTCCACGCCCGATCAATTCGCGGCGCTGATCAAGACCGATTACGCCAAATACGCCAACATTATCAAGACGGCGAAAATTAAATTGGAACAATAAATCGGATATTAAAAAAAGGTAATTAGGGCGAAACGTAACCAAAGTAGAGTTTCAAGAAAAGCTTAAAAACGTTGTCGTTGCGGTGATTGTATCGGTATTCGATTTCCTTCAGATACATCGGGAAATAATACTTCGACACGCCGCGATAGTTGTA
>SYEN01000324.1 GCA_005800795.1 Burkholderiales bacterium
CGGTACAGGGCGATGATGCCTGTAGCCACGTCAACCTGCTGCGCCGTAAGCGGATTGTTGTTTTCAAGTTCAAAAAATGCTACCGGCGTATTATCGGCATGCACAGGAATCCACATAATGTGCCGTCCGCCATCGGTCAATCCGACTTTTTCGTGTCGTTCGACTGCCTCGCGCGCTCCGTCATATACGGCAAGAGGCTGCGTCCCGCAGTCCAGCGGCAGGTCGCTGATGCCATAGGTTTTGCCTTCGTTACTCCAGGCGGACAACGAGCAATATAAGCCAGATTCGCGCCGGTTAATCTCGACCAGCTTACCGCGTTGCAGTCCGAGTAGTGCCTGCAATGAACCGATTACGCCACGATCCAACAGCGAAGTGTCCCTGTGCCGGGTAAGGGTGTCGACGTGACTAAGAATATCGTTGTACATGGCGGAACGATCCCCCGGCGCTGGATCAGTTCTGGTGGCGCGGCGGAATTTCCCTATCCCTTGCGTCAGGATGGGTCGCGGATGCTCCCTTGTGAAAGGCTGGAATAACCATGACGCTGTGTTCTCGCGTGTTTTTGAGTCTGATTCGGATGCCGGTTGCCCAGGTGCTGTACGGCCCAACGTCACTCCGGGCCAAGTAGTATGTCCCGCTGACAATAGCCATATCGGCAATAGTGGCAGGGACTTTAGGGCTTTTGGCAACGGAAATTGGGATCCCTGGAATCCTGGGCCGTATGAAGAAGGCTGCGTCATCGGTGCGCCGTTGTTGCTCCTTCAGAAAGAGCGTGTTCATAGACGTGAACGTGTTATCGGGATTGCATGCCGCCCCAATAGTCCGGGATTGCTGACAATGTTGCCGTATTGGCGTTACCATTGTTAAAAACTAGACCTTGGCAGCCCTGAAGCGATGTCGCGTTTCTCCCATTTTCTCAAGACCCTTTATTCGCACTGCACACGGCTGTCGTGGGGCGTGCTGGTGCTGCTCGTGCTGATCCATGCGTTGATTTCGTTTGCGGTGATGCGGCAGTTCGAAACCGGTGAAATTACCGAGAAAGTGGCGTTCTGGTATTTTTACATGACGACCATCACCACCATCGGCTACGGCGACATTTCGCCCAAGACACCGGGCAGCCGCCTGTTTACGACGTTGTGGATCATGCCGTTTGGCATCATGCTGTTCACGGCATCCATCGCGAAATTTATTCAATTTATCGCCGACAGCTGGAGAAAACGCATGCGTGGAGAAGCCGATTATTCTTATCTGGAAAATCACATCCTTATCCTCGGCTGGCAGGGGGCGCGCACGCGGCGCATGGTCGAGGAGATCATTGCCGACGCAGGCGCGATACGGCGCGAGATCGTGCTGTGCACCACCAAGGATATCGAGAATCCGATGCCGGACCGCGTCAAATTTGTGCGCGACAGGGCATTAAGCGATGCCGGTTTGCATCATCGCGCGGGGTCGGCGGGTGCAAAAGTCATCATGGTGCTCGGCCACGACGACAACGATACACTGGCGGCGGCGCTTGCAGCGGCATCAGTCAACAACCATGCGCATGTGGTTGCCTATTTCGAGCACCAATCATTCGCCAACCTGCTTACCGCGCATTGCCCGCGTGCCGAGACCATGGTCTCGTTGTCCACCGAGATGATGGTGCGCGCAGCGCTGGATCCGGGCTCATCGCGCGTGCATCGTGATTTGTTGTCGGTGGCGGGCGGCGAAAACAATTTCAGCCTGCGCGTGCCAGGCGGCACGCCCGTCATGCGTTACGGGCAACTGCTGCAAACTCTGAAGCAACGCCACAATGCCACGCTGATCGCGGTTGCGGACGATGGCGAAGGCCACGGATTGCGGCCCAACGCTGCCGGTGACACCCAAGTCAAACCCGGTGCCGTGCTGTATTACATCGCGGCGCGGCGTCTTGATCCGGCGCAGGTGGATTGGCAGGCAGCCGGTTGAGTCGACAAACGATACATAAGAAATGAAGCTATTCAGCAAGTCGGCGGGCAGCGGCCCGCCGCTGGTGTTGATCCACGGTGGCATGGGTTCGATGAATCACTGGTGCCGCAATGTGGATGTGCTCGCCAGACACTACACCGTCCACACGTTCGACATGCCGGGCTACGGCGAATCCCCGTGGATACCCAAGTCCATGCCAGCCGAAGATTTTTTTGCGCACGTAATCGAGGGTTTGCACGAAATCGTGCCATCGGGCACGTTTCGGCTCGCGGGGTTTTCACTGGGGGGCGCCGTCGCAGCAGTGTGTGCCACCCGCTTGGGTGCCCGCGTGGTAAAACTCTCGCTGATGGGGCCGGGCGGTTTTGGCGGCGAGCAGCCAGATCTGGGGACGAAGAAAATTCCGCCGGAAAGCGTGGGCGAGGCGGTGATGCGCGAAGTATTGGCGCACAACTTGCGCGAGATGATGATTGCCGATCCGGCCAAGGTGACCGACGAGGCAGTCGATCTGCATCTGGCCAATGTGCGGCGCACGCGTTACGACGGGCGTCATATCAGTCTTACCGATCAACTGATCGCCGAGTGCCTGAAAAAAATGACCTGTGAGGTGCAATTTATCTGGGGCACGGCTGATGCGTTTTGCATGCCCAGCATTCAGCCACGCATTGACGAGTGCCGTGCCGCACGGCCTGATGTCCGCATCGACAATGTCGAGGGCGCGGGGCATTGGGTGATGTACGAGGCGTCGGACGAAGTCAATGCGTTGATGTTGGAATTTTTAAAATAGTTAATTAAATCAATTAGTTACGTTTATACTCCGCGCGAGTGAAAATTCTCTTTGTTCACCAGAATTTTCCCGGCCAGTTCAAGCATCTGGCACCCGCATTGCAGCGCGCGGGGCACGACGTGTGTGCGATGGCGATCGGGGGCGCGGGCCTGCAACAAGTGCCCATGGTGCGCTATGCGGTGGCGCGCGGCTCCACGCGCGACATTCATCCGCTCGCAGCCGACTTTGAAACCAAGCTGATACGCGGCGACGCCTGCGCTGCTGCAGCGCTGCGAATGAAGCGCGAAGGCTACACGCCTGACGTCATCGTCGCCAATCCCGGTTGGGGCGAAAATCTGTATCTGAAGGACGTGTGGCCCGAGTCGAAGCTGCTGGCGCTGCTGGAATTTTTTTACGCTGTGCGCGGGCTGGATGTGAACTTCGACGCCGAGTTCGCCAACAACGACATCGGCAACGCCGCACGCGTACGCACCAAAAACGCCAATCTGCTGCTCACACTCGACAGCATGAATTGGGGCGTCTCGCTCACGCATTTTCAGCATGGCACCCTACCGCGCGCGTACAGGGACCACATCAGCGTGATTTTCGATGGCATTGATACCAAATCCGTGTGCCCCGATAGTACGACCATCGTGACCGCAGACGGCAAAACCCTGCGTGCCGGCGACGAGGTGCTGACGTTTGTGAATCGCAATCTTGAGCCCTATCGCGGCTACCACCAGTTCATGCGCGCACTGCCGCGCATCCTGCGCGAACGCCCCAATGCCGAAGTGCTGATTGTCGGCGGCGATGAGGTTTCGTATGGTGCCAAAGCGCCTGAAGGCCAGACCTGGAAGCAGATTTTTATGGATGAAGTGAAGGCTGAATTGGATCCTGCCCGCGTGCATTTCCTTGGGCGCATTCCGTACGCGGCCTATCTGAACGTGTTGCAGGTTTCGCGCTGCCACGTGTATCTGACCTACCCGTTTGTGCTCGGCTGGAGCTGTATCGAGGCGATGAGCGCGGGGTGTCTGGTGGTGGGCAGTGCCACCGCGCCGGTCATAGAAGTCATCTCGCATGGCCAGACTGGGCTGCTGGTGGATTTCTTTGACCCCAGCGCACTGGCAGATGTGGTGAGTGACGCGCTGGCGAAGCCGCAACATTATTTGCATCTGCGTACGGCAGCACGCACCACGGCGGTGGCGCGCTACGATTTGGAAGGCCAGTGTCTGCCGCAGCAGATGCAGTTGATCGAGCACCTCGCAGCCGGTACGCTCTAGACTCAGTATCAGACCCGCTTGACCTGACTGATACGGGCAACTACAGTCCGTGACATCATCGAACCGGACCGCACCGTGAATTCCCATTCATCGAAGGATAACGATCCTATCGGCGCTTCCCTGCCGCGCGCCAACGCCAAACGCCTGCTCGCCGGACGCGGGCAGTTTGTAGACGATGTTTCGTTGCCCCGCATGCTGCACGCTGCTGTGCTGCGCAGTCCGCACGCACACGCGCGCATCACGCAGCTGAAGGTTGCCGCGGCAGCCAGGTCGCCGGGGGTGGTGCGCGTGATCACGGGCGCGGATGTGGCCGCCCTTTGCAAGCCGTACGTGGGGGTGCTCAAGCACATCAAGGGCATGCAGTCGGCACCCCAGTTGCCGCTGGCGGTCGACGTGGCGCGCTGGCAGGGCGAACCGGTGGCGATGGTGGTGGCTTCAACCCGCGCGTTGGCCGAAGACGCGATGCCGTTGATCGAAGTCGATTATGAGCCACTTCCTGCAGTGACGAATATTGAAACCGCGCTCGATGCTGCCACGCCGGTGATACATCCGTCGCTGGGCAGCAATTTGTGTGTCGAGCGCGTGATCAATGGCGGTGACACGGAAAAACTATTTGCCACCGCCGATCACGTGGTCGAAGCCACGTTCACCACCGGCCGGCATTCACCGGTGACGCTTGAATCGCGCACGATACTCGCCGATTACAACGCCGCCGATGCGCAATTGACGGTGTGGCATTCGACGCAGGTCCCATACATGATGCAGTGGATATTTGCGCATCACTTCAGCCTGCCGGAAAACAACGTACGGGTGATCGCGCCGGATGTCGGCGGCGCTTTCGGCATGAAAATCCACACCTACGGCGACGACATGGCCACGGTGGCGGCGGCGCTGCTGATCGGCCAGCCGGTGAAGTTCGTCGCGGATCGTCTGGAATCGTTCGTATCGGATTTTCATTCGCGCGGGCATCGCGCGACCGTGCGCTGTGCGGTGTCTAAAGCCGGCGATCTGCTGGCGTTCGAGGTGGATGACATTTATGGCATCGGGCCGTATTCGGGTTATCCGCGCGGTGGGGCGAACGAGGGCATCCACGTTACCAATCTCACCGGCGCGCCGTACAAGCCGCAGGCTTATCGCGGGCGTTCGCGCGCGGTGTTTCAGAACAAGGGCATGTACGGACAGTACCGCGCCGTGGGGCATCCCGTGGTGTGCGCGATCACCGAGGGCATCGTGGATTTTGCCGCCGAAGCTGTGGGCATGGATCCGGCGGCCTTCCGCAAGCGCAATCTCGCGCCCGACGACGCCTATCCGCGCACCTATTTGAGCGGTGCGACGTTTGAAAAATTGTCGCAACACGAGTCATTGGATTTGTTATTAAAAACAATGAGTTACGATGCGCTTCGTCAAGAGCAGACCACCCTGCGCGCGAAAGGCGTGTATCGCGGCATTGGTCTGGCCATGTTCATCGAAAACTCGATGTCGTCATCATCGACGTACGGCCAGGGGGGTGCGTCGATTGCCTCGCAGGATGCGTGCACGATACGGCTGATGCCCACCGGCGGCATTACCGTGGCGACCAGTCTCACTGAGTTTGGGCAGGGTGCACATGCTGTGGCGGCGCAGGTGGCAGCGAGTTGCGTGGGCGTGGCGGTGGAAAACGTGCGGGTGATCATGGGCGACACCGAGACCACGCCCTACGGCGGCGGCAACTGGGGCTCGCGCGGCACCGGTATCGGCGGTGAAGCGGTGTTCCAGACCGGCAAGGCGCTGAAGGCCAACATTCTGAGTTTTGTTGCGCGGCTGACGGAATCCGAGGCGTCGTTGCTGGATGTGCGCAACGGCAACGTGGTGGATAAACAAAGTGGCGCGCTCAGAATGTCACTGGAAGAAGTCGCGCGCACGGCGTACTTTCGCACTGAGCAGGTGCCGAAAGACTATCAGCCCGAACTCACTGTGACGCGCAGCTACGCGCAAAAGCACTACAGCGGCATTTTTACTAACGGCGCACACGCGAGTTATGTCGAAGTGGATATCGAAACCGGCTTTGTCAAATTGCTCAAGCACTGGGTGATCGACGACGCGGGCACGGTGATCAACCCGTTGCTGGTGGACGAACAAATTCGCGGTGGCGTGGTGCAAGGTATCGGCGCGGCGTTGTTCGAGCAATGCCTGTACAGCGACGAAGGCCAGATGCTCAACGGCACGCTTGCCGAATATCTGGTGCCGATGGCGGGTGAGATGCCGGATATCGAAGTCGGCCACACGCATTCGCCGACGAAAGTCTCTGAACTCGGCGCGCGCGGCGCGGGCGAGGCGGGGGTCGCGGGCGCGCCGGCGGCGGTGATGAACGCGATCAACGATGCGCTGAAACCCTTCAAGGCGCGTGTGACCGATCAGCCCTTTACGCCGGAGAAAATTCTGCGCGCGTTAGGTGTTTTGGGTACAGCAGAACCAGTGGGTAAAGTGACCGGGTGAGAGTTGTGGCCCTCCTGGTGCTGGCGTGGAGCGCGGTAGCCGTCAGTGCGGAAACATTCACCGCCCGCGTGATTGCCGTGCTTGATGGCGATACGGTGATCGTGCAGGAACGGGCAAAGAAAACCACGGTGCGTCTGGCGGGCATCGATGCGCCGGAGAAACTGCAGGAATTCGGCCTTGCTTCTCGTGATGCGCTGGTGGCGCTGGTGTTGAACAAGGACGTGCAAATCACGACCAAAACGGTGGATGATTACGGCCGCGTGGTGGCGTTGTTGCGAGCCGGGCGTGTGAATGTAAACGACGAACAATTGCGGCGCGGCATGGCATGGGAGTACTCGCGCTATCATGCCGACAAGATATTGGTTGCGTTGCAGGCCGAGGCGCAACAGGCGCGGCGCGGTTTGTGGGCGGGGGCGGCGCCAACACCGCCGTGGGCGTTTCGCAAAACGCATGGGGCCACGTACGAGATGGAAGCCGCGTCGAACCCCTGTGGTAAAAAGCGCTACTGTTCGCAGATGGTGTCGTGCGACGAGGCGCGCTTTTACCTGACACAATGCCGCGTCAAAACGCTGGACAAAGATGGCGATGGCGTGCCGTGTGAAAGCTTGTGTGTGCCAGGCCAGAAATGATGAGAATAAGCCATGTTTCGTAAGTATCTGTTTTTATTGATATTTTTAATTCCATCTATAGGTGCGGCCCAGAATCAGCTGTACCCCACCAAACCGCTGCGCATGGTGGTGGGCTTCGCGGCAGGCGGCGCGCCGGACATCCTCGCGCGGCTGCTGGTGCAACCGTTAAACGAAAAGCTGGGACAACTGCTGGTGGTCGACAACCGGCCCGGCGCCACCAGCAATATCGGCGCGGAAATCGTCGCGCGTGCGCCGGCCGACGGCTACACCTTGTTTATTGCGACGGTGTCGGTGGCCATCAGCCCCAGTGTGTATCCGGCGCTGCCGTTCAAGGTGCCGCAGGATTTCACGCCGGTGTCTATGGTGGCATCAGTGCCGCTGATTTTGGTGGTTCACCCTGGCCTGCCGGTGAAAACCGTGCAGGATTTGATTCGTGTCGCCAAAGAACGAGCTGGTCAGTTGAACTATGCCTCGGTCGGCAACGGCAGTCCGCAGCATCTGGCGGCTGAGCTATTTAAATTGCGTACCGGCACGCAACTCGTGCACGTGCCCTACAAAGGCGGCGCTCCTGCCAATACCGCGCTGCTCGGGGGCGAGGCGCATGTGTATTTTTCCGGCATGCCGCCGGCGCTGCCGCATGTGAATTCGGGGCGCTTGCGCGCACTGGCAGTCACTGCGCCGAAGCGTTCGCCCGCCGCGCCTGACGTGCCGACGGTGGGCGAAGCCGGCCTGCGCAACGCCGAAGCCGACAACTGGCATGCCGTACTGGGCCCGGCGGGCTTGCCTGCTGCAGTCGTGCGCACGCTGAATGGCGCGTTGGCCACGGCACTAGGCCAGCCGGCGATACAAACCCAGTTTGCCACTCAGGGTGCGGAGGCCAGACACAGCACGCCCGAAGCGCTGGGACGGCATATGCAGATTGAAATAGCAAAATGGCATGATGTGGCGCGCGCTGCCGGCGTGAAAATTCAATAACGGCCGAAGGTCGCGGTACCATATGAATTTGGTATGGAGGGCTCCATGTTGAGGGCTGTAGTCGTGACAGGTGTGGCGCTGACACTGGCGGTGCCGGCGGCGAACGCGCTTGCCCAAAGCAACTATCCTTCGCGCCCTGTGCGCATCGTGGTGCCGTATGCGCCGGGTGGCGGCACGGATATCAACGCACGAAACGTCGCGCCCAAGCTGCACGACCTGTGGCGGCAAACCGTGGTGATCGACAACCGGCCGGGCGGCAATGCAATGATCGGCGCCGATATCGTCGCTAAGGCCACGCCGGATGGTCACACCATTTTGTTGAGCACTTCCTCCGAAATTGTCACGGTGCAAAATATCTTCAAGAAAGTGCCGTACGATGCGTTGCGCGATTTCGAGCCGGTGACGCTGGCATCAAACACGCCAGTGATTATCACTGCGCATCCATCGACCCAGGTGAAAACCATCAAGGAACTGGTTGCCACGGCGGGTCAGCGCAAGTATTCCTTTGCCTCGGTGGGGACTGCCAGCCCGCAACATCTTGCCGGCGAGTGGCTGAAAACGCTGGCTAAAATCGACATGGTGCACATTCCGTTCAAGGGCGCGGGCCCCGCGCTGAACGATAACCTTGGCGGGCATGTGCCGATTGGTTTTCTGTCATTGCTGCCGGCGGTGCCACACGTGAAAGCAGGGCGGCTCAATGCGCTGGCGGTGACCAGCGCCGCGCGATCGCCCGCTTTGCCTGAAGTGCCGACGATGAAAGACGCGGGTTATCCCGATATCGAGCTGGTTCAATGGTATGGTGTGTTCCTGCCCGCGAAATCGCCGCGTGAGATTATCGACAAGGTGAACAGCGACATGAATCGCATGTTCAATCTGCCGGAAGTGAAGGAACGGCTCGCCGCAGGTGGCGCGGATGTACTGGCAACGATGACGCCGGCGCAGTTTGGGCAGTTTGTACGTAGCGAGATCGAGAAGAATCGGCGGATCATCCAGGCGTCGGGTGTCAAAGCTGAATAGCAATAAAATACTCAATAAAAACAAATACTTATGTCAGAACAGCCTTTGAAGCCGCGTCCCGCTGCCACGGTCACGCTGGTACGTGAAGCGCAAAAAGGACAGGGATTTGAAGTGCTGATGATGCAGCGCAGTTTTCAGGCGGTGTTCGTGCCCGGTGCGTATGTGTTTCCCGGCGGCGCGCTTGATCTGCAGGACAGTTCGGATGACATTGCGGCGCTGTGCAGCGGCCTCACCGATGCCGAAGCGAGCCGCCGGCTGGGCGTGGCAAGCGGCGGGCTGGCGTACTGGGTGGCGGCAATACGCGAATCGTTTGAAGAGGCCGGCATCCTCTTCGCCTGCAATGCGACGGGCGAGATGGTGACGCTGAACGACGACGCCAGTGCACAGCGGTTTCACGGTTACCGTGGCCGCGTCGAGCAGGGCGAACACACGCTAGCCGCGATGTTGCGGGACGAAGGGCTGCATCTGCCGTTGCAGCATATGGCGTATTTCAGTCATTGGATTACGCCACCGGGAGGCAAGCGCCGCTACGACACGCGCTTCTTCGTGGCGGTGGCGCCCGCCGCGCAAAGGCCGCTGCACGATAATCGTGAGACCATCAACCACCTGTGGGTGCGCCCGGCGCACGCGCTGGATTTGCACCGGCAGGGGCAATTCGCCATGCTCACGCCGACAGTAAATACGTTGCGGTTTTTGGCCGAGCACGGCAGCATCGATGCGCTGATGGCCTGTGCGCGCGCACTGAAAGATATCCCGGTGACAGCGCCGCGCATCGGCAAGGACGGCCGCCGTTTGCTGCCGGGCATGCCGGGGTATGAGGAGGCGGCGGCGTAGAATGCCGGTCAGTAAGAGAATTTGATGAGCTAAACGATATTTCCGTTGTCATTCCCGCGAAAGCGGGAATCCAGAACTCAGTGCCACTTGAGACCGTGTAAGAGTTCCGGCATATTGAGTCTTGAATACTTTTCCAACCTTCATTGGAATCAAACTTGATCATGAACACAGTAACTCAACCCTCCAAAATTATCCCCGGTGACCTCGTGCGTGTGCACCCGCGTGTGCAGCGCCTCACCGCGCCCAACCCCGGCATGATGACCGGGCCGGGTACTAACTCGTACATCATCGGTGACGACACTGGCGACCTCGCCATGATCGACCCGGGGCCGGACATTGCCTCGCATGCGGAGCTGCTGATCAAGCACGCGGGGAATCGGTTGCGATGGATTTTCTGCACCCATACCCATACCGATCATTCGCCGTCGTCACGTGCGGTGGCCAGGGCGACGGGCGCTACGATCCACGGCTTCGGCAAAGTGCCGCAGGATGGCCGGCAGGATACCGAATTCAAGGCCGACCGTGCGCTGGTCAGCGAAGACGTGGTGGATTGCGGCGCGTTCAAGATACGCGCCATTCACACGCCGGGGCATGCCTCGAACCACTTGTGTTATCTGCTCGAAGGATCGGGCCTGCTGTTCACCGGTGACCACGTGATGCAGGGCTCAACCGTGGTGATTTCGCCGCCGGATGGCGACATGCACGATTATTTCGCGTCGTTGAACAAACTCGGCAACTACCAGATCACCGCCTTTGCACCCGGCCACGGCCACCTGATCGAAACCCCGCGCGAGGAAGTCACCAAAATCATCGCCCACCGTTTAAAGCGCGAACAGAAAGTGGTGGACGCGCTGGCCAAGGCAAAGGCCGCCACTCTCGATGAGCTGGTGCCGGTGGTCTACGACGACGTCTCGCCGAAATTGCACGTGCCCGCGCGGCGGTCGCTGCATGGGCATTTACTGAAGCTCGCGAAGGATGGGCGGGCGGTGGAGAGTGGGGAGACTTGGCGGATGGTGTAGGTCATTCACACGATGCCTCCAAGTAAGTGATGCCCGTTTAAGTATCGTTGTATCGAAAACTAACACCCGTCATTCCCGCGAAGGCGGAAATCCATGCGTGGATACAGGTGGCACGTGCGTTATGGGTTCCCGCCTGCGCGGGACCG
>SYEN01000030.1 GCA_005800795.1 Burkholderiales bacterium
ACATTTCGATCACTGTGACGCTGATACAGCCGATTGCGATGGAAGAGGGGTTGCGCTTCGCCATTCGCGAAGGCGGCAGAACGGTCGGTGCCGGTGTCGTCGCTAAAGTTATCGAGTAATCCTAAATGGCCGCTTTGAAAAGTCAGAAAATTCGCATCCGCCTAAAGGCGTTCGACTATCGTTTGATCGACCAGTCGGCGTTGGAAATCGTGGATACCGCCAAGCGTACCGGCGCCGTGGTCAAGGGGCCTGTGCCTTTGCCTACCCGCAAGGAGCGGTTTGATCTGTTGCGCTCGCCGCATGTAAACAAGACGTCGCGCGATCAGATGGAGATTCGCACCCATTTGCGTTTGATGGATATTATTGACCCGACAGATAAAACGGTGGATGCGCTGATGAAGCTCGATTTGCCGGCGGGTGTGGATGTAGAGATCAAGTTGTAGAGGCTGACGTGCAGTTTTAGGTTTTCCGGTCTGGTTTGAGTTTTAGTGTAGTGCTGTAGTAAATAGTAGAAAACCGCTCGTCAATTGTAACGAGCGCCTTTTTAGAATACAAAAAAAGGTAATAAAATCATGAACTTAGGACTTGTTGGCCGTAAGGTCGGCATGACCCGCGTTTTCACTGATGACGGCGATACCGTCCCGGTGACCGTTGTGGATGTGTCGAATAATCGAGTCACCCAGTTGAAGACGCCGGAAATCGATGGTTACGCCGGTGTGCAGGTGACATTTGGCAAGCGCCGTGCCAGCCGCGTTGTGAAGGCTGCTGCGGGCCATTTTGCCAAGGCGGGTGTTGAAGCCGGTCATACCCTGCGTGAATTTCGGGTTGCGCCCGACAAACTGGCCGATCTTAAGCTCGGCGGTGTGATCGGCGCGAAATTGTTTCAAGTCGGCCAGATGGTCGATGTGACAGGCGTGTCTCTGGGCAAGGGCTTTCAGGGCGCGATCAAGCGTCACAATTTTTCGTCCAACCGCGCCAGCCACGGCAACTCGCGTTCGCACAATACCGTGGGCTCGATCAGTATGGCGCAGGATCCCGGTCGCGTATTTCCTGGCAAGAAAATGCCGGGCCACATGGGGGCGGTCAAGCGCACCACGCAAAGTCTGGAGATCGTGCGCATTGATGAGGCGCGTCAACTGTTGCTGATACGCGGTGCGGTGCCCGGTTCGCGTGGCGGCGATGTGGTGGTGATGCCTGCCAAGCGCGTGAAAAAGGTTGTGGCCAAGAAGCCGGTCGCGGTCCCCGCTGCCAACGCGAAGAAGTAAGGCGGAATACACATGGAACTGAATCTGATAGACGACCAAGGCAAGGCGACGGCGAAAGTGGCTGCGTCCGATGCAACCTTTGGCCGGGAGTTTAACGAGGCGCTGGTGCACCAGGTGGTGACTGCGTACATGGCCAATGGCCGCCAAGGTACTCGTGCGCAAAAAGATCGCGGCGAAGTGCGTCATTCAACCAAAAAGCCGTTCCGTCAAAAAGGCACGGGCCGTGCACGGGCCGGTATGACTTCCAGTCCCCTCTGGCGTGGCGGTGGCCGGATATTTCCGAATCGCCCTGACGAAAATTTCAGCCAGAAAGTCAACCGTAAGATGTATCGCGCGGGTGTATGCGCCATACTGTCGCAGCTCGCGCGTGAGGACCGGCTGGTGGTGATCGACAGCTTCACGGTCAGTGCGCCCAAGACCAAGCTGCTGGCGCAAAAATTGAAAGGCATGGGTTTTGATGACGTGCTGATTATTACCGACACCATTGACGACAATTTGCGTCTGTCGTCGCGCAACCTGCATCATGTCAGCGTTGCATCGGTGAACGATACCGATCCGGTGACGTTGATCCGACACGAGAAAGTCGTGGTGACCAAGAGTGCGGTTGCCAAGATCGAGGAGATGCTGGCATGACTCAGCCAAAAGCCTATAGCCAGGAACGGCTAACACAGATATTGCTCGCGCCAGTGATTTCGGAAAAGGGCACTTTCGTCGGTGAGAAGAACAATCAGTTCGTGTTTCGTGTGTCGCCTGATGCCACTAAGCCCGAAGTGAAAGCTGCTGTTGAGTTGTTGTTCAGCCCGAAAGACAAGAAACTCGAAGTCAAGGGCGTGCGTATTGTCAATGTGGTGGGCAAGGAAAAGCGCATGGGTAAGTTTGTAGGCCGCCGCAGCGGATGGAAAAAGGCGTATGTCAGTCTGAAGGCCGGGCAGGACATCAACTTCGCTGAAGGGGAGAACAAGTAATGCTGATTAAAGTCAAACCCACTTCGCCGGGCCGGCGCGGTCTGGTCAAGGTTGTGACGCCGGGCCTGCATAAGGGGGCGCCGGTTGCGTCGCTGCTCGACAGCCAGTCCAAGAAGGCTGGCAGAAATCAACACGGCCGTGTCACCATGCGCCATCAGGGTGGTGGCCACAAGCAGCACTATCGTATGGTCGATTTCAAGCGTAACGACAAAGACAGCGTCGTCGCCAAGGTCGAGCGCATTGAGTATGACCCGAACCGTAGCGCGCACCTCGCTTTGCTGTGTTACGCCGATGGCGAGCGCCGTTACATTATTGCGACTAAAGGGTTGGCTGCGGGCACGCAATTGGTCGCAGGCGCTGAAGCGCCGATCAAGGCGGGTAATGCATTGCCACTGAGAAATATTCCTGTGGGTAGTACCATCTGCTGTGTAGAGATGTTGCCGGGCAAAGGGGCGCAATTGGCGCGTTCGGCTGGCACGTCGGTTCAGCTGTTGGCGCGTGAGGGCGATTACGCACAGCTTCGCCTGCGCTCCGGCGAGATTCGCAAGGTGCATGTGAACTGCCGCGCGACTATTGGCGAAGTCGGCAACGAGGAGCATTCGCTGGAATCCATCGGTAAGGCTGGCCGCGTGCGCTGGCGTGGGGTGCGTCCGACAGTACGAGGCGTGGCCATGAATCCGATTGACCACCCCCATGGCGGTGGCGAGGGCAGAACAGCAGCGGCGCAAGCCCCTGTCAGCCCGTGGGGTGTGATGTGTAAAGGCTACAAGACTCGCAAGATCAAGCGCACCAACAGCATGATCGTGCGCCGGCGCAATTCAAAGGCTTCGGCGTAACTGGATCAAGAATACAGGGTAACCATATATGGCACGTTCCATTAAAAAAGGCCCGTTCGTCGATCACCACCTGATGCACAAAGTGGAGACAGCGCGCGCGGCATCGGATAAACGTCCGATCAAAACCTGGTCACGCCGTTCGACTGTGCTGCCGGATTTCGTAGGCTTGACGATCGCGGTGCATAACGGCAAGCAGCATATCCCGGTGTATATCACCGAGAACATGGTGGGCCACAAGCTGGGCGAGTTTTCGCATACTCGCACTTTCAAGGGCCACTCCAAGTCGGGTGGTGCGCCTGCGGACAAAAAATCCGCACCGACGCCTGCGGAGAAGTAGCGGAGATCATTATGCAAACAACAGCAAAACTGCGCGGCGTCAGACTGTCGGCCCAGAAAGGCCGGTTGGTAGCTGACATGGTTCGTGGCCAGAGCGTTGAAAACGCGCTTAACGTGCTCCAGTTCTCGCCCAAGAAGGGTGCCACCATTATCCGCAAGGTGCTCGAGTCAGCGATCGCCAATGCCGAGCACAATGACGGCGCCGATATTGATGAATTGAAAGTTACCAGTATTTACGTGGAAAAAGGCCCCGTGCTAAAGCGCTTTCACGCGCGTGCCAAGGGCCGCGGCATGCGGGTGCTCAAGCATTCGTGTCATATTTATTTGACGGTTGGCGACGGAAGGAGCAGCTAGTCATGGGGCAAAAAATACATCCGACGGGATTTCGCCTTGCGGTGACGCGTGACTGGTCGTCGCGCTGGTACGCCAACGACCGCAATTTCTCCGGCATGCTGCTGGAGGACCTGAAGGTTCGTGATTACCTCAAACAAAAACTGTCGCACGCGGCGGTGTCGCGCGTGGTGATCGAGCGTCCGGCAAAGAATGCACGTATCACCATTTATAGCGCGCGGCCCGGTGTTGTCATAGGCAAGAAAGGTGAGGACATTGAGTCACTCAAGTCCGCGCTGCAGAAAATGTTGCATGTGCCGGTGCACGTCAATATCGAAGAGGTGCGTAAGCCCGAGTTGGACGCGCAGTTGATCGCCGATTCCATCGCTCAGCAGTTGCAAAAGCGGATCATGTTTCGCCGCGCAATGAAGCGCGCAATCACCAATGCCATGCGTTTGGGCGCGCAAGGCATCAAAATCATGAGCGCCGGTCGCTTGAATGGAATTGAGATCGCACGTACAGAATGGTATCGCGAAGGCCGTGTGCCGCTGCATACGTTGCGCGCTGGCATTCATTA
>SYEN01000325.1 GCA_005800795.1 Burkholderiales bacterium
AACGCCGCGAGCGTCCACGACGCACTCGATCCCCAGAACGACTGGAACAGATTCACGTCCGGCGGCGTGCTGGTGAAAAACTGCAAGCCCACCCATGCCACCGCGGCCAGCGACAGCGCGATCCACAATCCGCCGAATAGCAGCACCAGCAACAGCGCAAGCAGAATACACGCGATGGTGAGCGTCGTCACAGCATCTCCGAGAAATCGCCCGACTGGCGGCGTGCTTCTTCAGCCAATTGATAAGATGGCTTGCAGCCACGCAACACAGTAACCAGTTCATCCAGTACCGCAATCAACAAAATCACAATACCCAACGCCAGCGCCAATTGTGGAATCCAGATCGGAATTTTGATGAGGCCCTGTGCCACCTCATTGAATTTCCAGCTTTCTAACACAAATCGCACAATCGCCCACGTCATATAGCCGGTGCACAGCGTGGCGAGCAACAACGTTACAATTTCCATGCGGCGCCGCCCCGCAGCGCCCAGACGTTCAATCCACAACCCGACACGTATCAGTTCGCCCTTGCGAAACGTGTGTCCGAGTGCGAGAAACGCTGTGGCGGCGCACAGCCACGCCGAAATGTCATCCGCGCCGCGTATGAGGATGCCCGCCTCGCGGGCAATCGCCTGCGCCAGCATCAACACGCAAATGCTGGCAAGGCACACCGCCGCGGCGATACCGCTGGCGGTGTAGAGCCGGTTGAGCGCGGCGCGCATCACAAACAGCAGCGCGCGGCAGACCACATCACTTTTTGCGGAACCCGGTAATAATCGCCTCACCATCCGCACCCGCCGATTTCAGCCATTCGGCAAGGATGGTATCCCCCACCTTGGTAAAAGCTGCGCGCATCGCGGCATCGGGGGTGTGCAGGGTCATTCCATTTTCGCCCAACTGCTTGTTCGCTGCCCCTTCGCGCTGGCGCGACAGATCCCAGCCTCGCTGTTCGGCGGTGGCGGCAGCCTCCAGCAACGCTTTTTTCTGCGCGTCCGGCAGCCGCTGAAATGCACGTTCATTCACTGCCACAATATTTTTCGGATGAAACGCATTGGTCAGGTAATAGTTCTTGACGAACTCCCACGCCTTGCTCGACGTACCGGTGGCCGACGAGGTAATCATCGCATGCACGGTGCCGGTGGCAAACGCCTGCGGAATCTCCGGCACCTGAATCACCGTCGGGCTTGCGCCCAGCAACTCAGCCAGCCGCGCCGTTTGCGGGCTGTAGGTACGAAATTTCACGCCTTTCAAATCGGCGACGGACTTCAGCGCATTCTTGGTGTAAATCCCCTGCCCCGGCCAAGCCACGGCGTAAAGCAACCGCACACCGCGTCCCATGAGTTTTTTCTCGAGATACGGTTTTTGCGCCTGATAAAACTTCCACGCGTTGTCGTAGCCGGTGGCGACAAACGGCACGTTATCCGCCGCGAACACCGGATCCTCATTGCCGAATTGCCCGAGCAGCAATTCCACCAGATTCACCTGCCCGGTGGACACCGCACGCAACATGTCGGGATGCTTGATCAGCGAACCGCTGCTGTGCACATTGATATCAAGTTGATTGTTGGTGGCCTTGCGCACGTCCGCCGCGAACAGCTTGACGTTGACCGTGTGAAATTCGCCGTCGCTGTACGGTGTCGGCATGTCCCACTTGGTTTGCGCTTGGGCGGCAAACGGGAAACCGGCCACCGCCGCAATCATCAGCCCTAGTGCCATTGAAAATTTCATGAAATCTCCTGATGCGTGTATGAAGTTTACTGGGGTCACATGGTAGCACTCCCGCCGCGCGGAGTGTACGCACGGCGCGCTGGCCGCACGCCTGTAGCGCATCGCGGCACGGTTTGACGCCGCCACGCACGGCGGCTACATTGGCCTGCGAGCGCAAGGCAAACAGGAGTCGGCATGGCAACAGAAAAATTGACCAGGGAAAGCATGGAACTACGGCTGGCGGTTGGGCCGTTTAACCGGTGGCTGGGTTTTGAAGTCGTCAAACTCGGCGATGGCGAACTGGAACTCAAAGCCACGTGGCGCAACGATTGGGTGCTGCACGCCGTACGCGGCCACACCCACAACGGCATACTCGCCGCCATCGTCGATGTCGCCGCTGATTACGTCATCGCCGCCGAGTTGGGCGACCACGTGCCCACCATCGACCTGCGCGTCGATTTTCACAAACCGGCGATGCAAGGCGACCTCACGGCGAAATCGAAAATCGTGCGTCTGGGTTCGCAGTATTCGACCGCCGAGGCTTATGTTTACGACAAGGAAGGCGGGTTGGTGGCGAGTGGGCGGGGGACTTATTTCACTGCGGCGGCGCGGCGGCAAGTGGGGTGAGGGGTGGATTGATCTCCCGGAATAGGGAAATGTTATTAACTATTTGATTTATTTGATTTTTTTAGAGCGGCATCCGGTGCGCTAGGGTGTGATTTGGCACTTTGATCGTGTAAAACAAGTTGGGCGTTACACTCGCTTCCCATGCATTCCTTGCTCATCGTCGTCCTTCTCTTGGTATCAATGCTTGGGCCAACTCAAGCAGCTTAACCCAACTCCTCGAGCACGGTTTCAATCGTATTGCTCGCTGAACCTCGCTTACCCGATGCAAAGCGCTTCCGGCAAAACTTGGAAGGCCGCCTAGCTGGCCGGCTCAAAGTCACGGATATCGAGCGTGAGGACGGCGAAGCCATTGTGCTCCGCGCGGGTGGCAACAACGTTCTCGTAAGACTGCTAAAGAATCCCGCGCCTGATGAGCTGATCAAGGATCTCTGCACCAAGGCTTGGTACTGGCAACAAGCTTGTGATGAGACGAGCAAGCATCGCGCGCAAGCAGTGGTCGGAGTGATGCAGTCGTCGCTCGACAAGCTGGACACTCGGCTCCTATTGACTTACGCCGTAGCCGCCGCAATGGACGACAACGCGATTGCAAGCTACTGGTTGGCCAGCCTTCAGTCGCGCGAGGCATTTTTCCGCCAATCCGCACGAATCAGTCGGGACGTTCCTCCCATCTGGCTTTGGGTCAACTTTCGAGTCAGCAATGACGTGGAAAAGGGGATATCTTTTTCTACTTCCGGCATGGATCAGCTCGGACTTCGCGAGATCGAAGCCAAGGATGTGAACCGCCCGGGAAAAGACGTATTTGTGCTACTTCACGGGATGGCTCAATACCTCGCATCCAAAGGCCCCATCATCAAAGATGGCGAGACGATTGGTGACTCCCCTCGTTTGAACATCAGAGTTCAACAAGGCCCTTCCTACTGGCGGGAAGGCCTGACGGTCTACCGAGTAACGTGGCCGAAGTAACACGCGTAAAGTGAGCACGTCCTTTGTGTCCCCGTTGCGTCGGTGTCGCCGTACACCTGGCACAAACGCAAAACCGCGCATCAAATAGAATGGTCAGCCCGTTTAGTGCAACTCCCGATAAATCTTCTCCGCCAGCGCGCGGCTAACCCCTTCAATCTGCGCCAGTTCATCCACGCTGGCTGCCTGTAACCCCCGCAGGCCGCCAAAGTGCGCGAGCAGCCGTTGCCGCCGCTTGGCGCCGACGCCGGTGATGTTCTCCAAAGGCGATTGCGAGCGGGCCTTGCCGCGCCGTGCGCGGTGGCCGGTGATGGCGAAGCGGTGCGCTTCATCACGGATTTGCTGGATGAGATGCAGGCCCGCGTGTTCCGGCCCCAGCAAATACGGTTCCTCGCGGCCGGGTATCCACAGCGCTTCGAGGCCCGCCTTGCGGCCTTCGCCCTTGGCGACGCCGACCAGCGTGACTTCGCTGATGCCGAGTTCAGCCATGACTTCACGCGCGATGCCGAGCTGCCCCTTGCCGCCGTCGATCAGCACCACGTCGGGCATTTTGCCTTCGCCGGTGACCAGCCGCCGGTAACGCCGCTGCAAGACTTCGCGCATGGCGCCGTAGTCGTCGCCCGCCACCGGCGTGGTGATGTTAAAGCGCCGGTAGTCGCTTTTTTGCATGGCGGACTGGTCGTACACCACGCAAGACGCCACCGTGGCCTCGCCCATGGTGTGGCTGATGTCGAAGCACTCAAAACGCTGCGCGGTGTCAGGCAGGTTAAGCGCCTGCTGCAAGGCCGCCAGCCGTGCCTCCTGATTGGCTTGCAGGCTGGCCGTGTGCGCCGCCCCGATACCCGCATTCTTCTCCGCCATTTCCAGCCATACCCGGCGCGGGCCGGTCGGACGGGTAACGATTTGCACCTTGTGACCGGCCAGCTCCCCAAGCAACGCGGCCAGTGCTTCGGCATCCAACACCGTGCGCGCAAGGATCAACGGCGGCACGCCGTGATGCTGGTAGTGCTGGCTGATAAACGCCTCGATCACCTGCTCGTCGTCCACCGCGTCGCCTGCGTAGACATGGCGCGGAAAATGATTGTGATCACCCAGATGCCGCCCGCCACGAATCATCACCAGATTGACGCACACCACGTTGCCCGCGCACGCGCAGGCGATCACGTCGGCGTCGCGGCCGGCGACATCCTCCACATACTGCTTTTCGCGCACCGCGCGCAACGCCGCCACCTGATCACGATGCAGCGCGGCATCTTCGTAATCCTGCGCCTCGGACGCGGCGTGCATGCGCGCGATCAGGTTTTCCACCACCTCATCTTCCTTGCCGGACAGGAACAGCGTGGCGCTACGCACGTCCTGCGCATAGCCGTCCGCATTGATATGCCCCACGCACGGCGCAGTACAACGGCGAATCTGATGCATCAGGCAGGGCCGCGAGCGGTTGCTGTACACCGAGTCCTCGCAGTTCCGGATGCGAAACACCTTTTGCAGCAACTGGATGCTCTCACGCACCGCACCCGCGCCGGGAAACGGGCCGTAATACTGGTGGCGTTTGTCGAGCGCACCGCGATGAAACCCCAGACGCGGAAATTCATGACCACTGATCATCAGGTACGGGTACGATTTGTCGTCGCGGAACAGAATGTTGTAGCGCGGCGCGAGCGATTTGATGAGATTGTTTTCCAGCAGCAGCGCTTCGCTTTCCGAACGCGTGACAGTGGTTTCCACGTTCACCACCTGCGCCACCATCAATTGGATGCGTGGCGAAAGCCCTGCCGTTTTCTGGAAATACGACGACACACGCTTTTTGAGATCAATCGCCTTGCCGACGTAGAGCACGTCGCCCGTGGCGCTCATCATGCGATACACGCCCGGTAGATGCGGCAGATCTGCCAGCGTTGCCGCGATGGTTTCAGCTACCGCGTTGGCCGCCGAAGGGGAATTGGCCTCGTCCATACGCGCTACCTGGTGAGCTACCTAACGAATATGGCTGGAGATTGCGCCCACCACGTCATCAAACATTTCCGGCGTGAGACGCTTGGTGGAGGTGTTGTAGCGACTGCAATGGTAGCTGTCGAACAGCATTTGTCTACCGGGCAACGCGTGGCGCGCGCCATGTTTGAACGGCCAAGCACTCACCTTGAGGCCAAGTGCGCGCAATATCGCCTGATGCGAAACAAGCCCCAATGCCAGCAACGTAATCGTTCTCGGCAACGCAAGAATTTCCGCTTGCAAATAGCCATTGCAGCGTTTGACCTCATCCGGCAACGGTTTGTTTTCGGGCGGCAGGCATTTCACCGCGTTGGTGATGCGGCAGTGCTTGAGCTTGAGGCCGTCGCCCGGCTCCGCACCCTCGGGTTGATTTGCAAGCCCATGTTTATAAAGGGTTTTATACAGCAGGACACCCGCATAATCACCGGTAAAGGGGCGTCCGGTACGGTTCGCGCCATGCATGCCAGGTGCGAGCCCCACAATCAACAGTTTGGGCGCCGCCACACCGAACGGCAGCACGGGCCGCGCGTGGTATTCGGGGTGATCCTTGCGCACCTGCGCGAGAAAACTCGCGAGCCGGGCGCAACGCGTGCACTTCAACAGCGCGGCATCGTGCAAGGCTTCCGCTGCTCGCTTGCCTTGCGCGGTATCAGGCAAACAAATCCCCTTCACGTTTCCCAATGCCCCGCACCGCCGCCAGCGCACGCTGGTATTCCGGCATCGCCTGCAAACCTGGCATGTCATGCACGGCCCCGCGCCCGCGCATGCGCGCAAGTCGCGCCTGCCCGACGGGCGGCATGGTGTATTGCAAGCCCGCGAGCAGTTCATCAGCGGCACCGGCGTCGTTGCACACCAACACCATGTCGCAACCTGCCGTCAGCGCGGCATTGGCGCGCGCCACCACGCCGCCCGCACCCGCGCCCACCTTGGCGCCTTCCATCGACAGATCATCGCTGAAAATCACGCCGTCAAATTCGAGCTGTCTGCGCAGAATCTGCTTGAGCCATTTCGAAGAGAACCCAGCCGGCTCGGAATCCACCTGCGGATAAATCACATGTGCAGGCATCACCGCGCCGAGGCCCGCATCAATCAGCCGCCGGAACGGAATCAGATCGCACTGCTCGATATCCACGAACGAACGATCATCCACCGGCACTTCGTGATGCGAATCTGCACGCACGTGGCCATGCCCTGGAAAATGTTTACCCACCGACGACATGCCGCCCGCCTGAAAACCCTGCACCAGCGCCTGTGCCAGCGGCGCGATGATTTCAGGATCAGCGTGAAACGCGCGGTCGCCGATCACGCTGCTGCGTTTGTAATCGACATCCAGTACTGGCGCGAACGTGAGATCAACGCCGTGCGCACGCAACTCCGTCGCCAGCACATAGCCGGTATCGCGCGCCAGTGTTTTTGCGGCGGCGGCATTTTTTTCCCAAGCCACGCCCAATTCGCGCATCGCGGGAATAACGGTAAAGCCATCACGAAAA